>JAYVQD010000581.1:0-13516 GCA_043777275.1 Nitrosomonadales bacterium | reverse complement strand
GATTCTAAGTGCGCAGTCCTATACCCGTAATGCCGCAGCGTTATCCTCGCCAACGCGCTTATCCGACGACGGCCTGTTCAATACGCCGGCCCGTCGCGATATGCTTATCCTGTCGTTTATGGGCAGTTCGCTCTTGTTCGCGTGGACCATGGTGTTTGTGCTGGCCAGAGCCAATGGATTCCAATCCATGCCGCCGCTTCAGAACATCGCTGCACTGTATGCATGTTGCCTGCTCGTGGGACTGGTAACGTTCACGCTGTTGGGCAGCGTTACTAAAGTGCGTCCGTTTTTTCGCAGGGTCGCGGCGCTGACTTTGCTGCCCAATGCGCCGTGGGAAACGCATGCGCAGTCTGCACGCAGCGGTGGCAGGCTGGTCACCACGTAACCCGACCATCAGACTGGCGAGGCTGACGTGGTCGCAACCCGCCGGCCACACCAGTACTTCCGGTTAGTAATACACCGACCTTCCAGCGCCGCCGGTCGCCACCACCAGTTCGCCGCTGATCGCCCATGATTTATCCGAAGCCAAAAAAGCCGTAACAAAGGCGACCTCTGACGCATCAACCATGCGACAGATGGCGTTACCACGCGGTGCATCGGGGGCGTAGGCACGCTTCTCGGCTTCTTCCGGACTAACGCCCAACTGCGCAGCTTGTTTGGCGAGCAGGCTTGGGGTGCGCTCGGTGCGTGTGGTGCCGGGGTGGACGCAGTTCACTGTGATGCCGAAGCGGCCCAGTTGCACGGCCAGCGTCTTGGCCATATGCACCAGCGACGCGTTGCGCGCGCCGCCGCTCAAGTTGCCGGCGTTGCGCGCGTTGGTGCCGCTGATATTGATGATGCGGCCCCAGCCCTGCTTTTTCAGGTGCGGAATCACCGCACGGGCGCAACGCAACGCGCCCACATATTTGGTATTGAAATCGAGCAGCAGGTCTTCATCTACCACGGTTTCAATCGGGCCGATGGCGCTGGCGGAGCCGCCCGGCGACGAGCCGCTGTTCACCAGTATATGCAGCCCGCCAAACTGCCTGGCGGCCTCAGCGACCATCGATTCAACCTGTTCTTTGCTGGTGACATCCGCGGTCAGCCCGATGACGCGCCCGCCGGTTTCGGCAGAGAGTTCCTTGGCTACTGCGTCGAGCTGGTCTTTTTTGCGCGCGACGATAGCAACATTCACGCCTTCGCGGGCGAGTTCCCGCGCGATGGCTTTGCCGATGCCTTGACTGCCCCCGGTGACGATGGCGTGTTTGCCTTTGAGTCCTAAATCCATGGTGTAACCTCCGATAATTGGGAAAAATACTCAGCGCTCACTGCGCCGTTCCAGCGAATCAAGCCGTCTTTTTATGCCCGCTCACGTTCGCAAACGGTGGCTTGCGATCTGCCTGCAAATCGACCTCTGCACTGTTAAGACAAATTTGCAGCATCGAGAAATAACCGACTGAGCCGATCAAATCCACCAGCGTGCGCTCGCCGAAAATCGTTCGTGCTTCGTCAAACGTTGCTTTGCTGACGAAGTGATTTTCCAGCGCTTCCATTGCAAAGTTATAGTAAACGCGCTCGTCGTCGGCTTTGAAAATGGGCTTTTTTCCTGCGGCCAGGTCATTAATGACATCCTGCGGAATGCCTGCGGCCAGCGCTTTATCGACATGCGCGTTCCATGAGAACTGCGCGTCCCAATAGCGGGCCGTCACCAAGATGCCGAACTCGCGCAGCTTCACCGGCAGGCCGCAATCGAAGCGCATGTAGTTGCTGACGGCGGACACTTTTTCGAACAACTCCGGGCTGTGTATCCAAACGTCGTATGGCCCGGCGAGGCGGTCACGTCTGGCGTTGTGTTTGTCGGCGACCTCTTTTTGCCGGGGCGTGAACTGGTCGGAACTTAGTTTGGGGAGGCGCATATTGTTTTCCTTGAAGTCGTGAATTCGTGCGGTTTAATCCATGTGAAAAAATCAGGTAGCAGCGGGCCGCTTCCAGCCGAGCCAATCGACGAAGGCCCCGCCCATCACCCGTTCGAGATCGCGGCCCTTCAACCACGGCATTTCCTCGGTGAACATCGTCACGCACTGCCGGTAGCTGCACGGCATGCGCGTAATGTCGGTGCCCCAGAAACAGCGATCAGGCCCGAACGCCTCGACAATCTGCTGCAAATAGCCGTGTATGTTTTTGTACGGATAGGGCTGGGTCGAATAACTCGGCGCGCCCGATAGCTTGACCGCGACGTTGGGCAGCTTGGCGAGTGCAAGCATGTCCTGCAAATCGGCAAACACCGCATCGTCCGCCACGCCCTTGCCGCCACCACCGCGTCCGATGTGATCGATGTGCAGCTTCAAGCCGGGGTGTCGCTCGGCGATTTTCGCCAGCATCGCCATGTGTTTGCCGTTGGCGAGTAAGCCGATGCGTAGATCAGCCTTTTCGCAAGCCTTCCAAAACCAGTCGAGCGAGCCGTCGCTCCACCATGCCTGTTGTCCCGACAGGTTTAAGGTAAACCTGAGCCCCAGCATGCCCGGTCGCTCGCGCCAATGCGCGACGATGTTTTCGCGATCGGGGCTTAACAGATCAAAGTGTCCGAGGATGCAAAATTTTCCGGGGTGGTTGCGTACCGCCTCGACCGCCAGCGCATTGGACGCTTCCCCCAGCGCGCTGGGCGGATGAATCACCGCGCAGTCGACGCCCGCCGAGGCCATTTCGGCGAGCGCCTCATCGACCAGATAGGATGACGCCTGGCGATGGTGGGAACTCATCTTGCCGTTTTGCCAGAGGTGTATCTGTGAATCGACTATCAGCATGACCTGCTCCTGTAGGTTAATAAAATGCTACGGCTGCAATACTTCCGCCCCCGCTCCCGCCTCCAGCTCGCAGGCATTCGCCGTCATCGCTAGCAAGGTGTAATAGCCGATGGTGCCGGTCAATTCAATCAATTGTTCGTTGCCGAAGCGCTGTTGCAGCGCTTTCATGGCCGCCGCATCCACCCGGTGCTTGTAAATGAGATCTCGCGTGAGATCGACAATCTGCGCATCTTCCGGCGGCAGCCCGCGCGAGTGTTTTTCGCGGATCGCGGTGATGGTGGTCTCCGGCACGCCCTGTTTGCGTGCCGAGCCGGTCTGTGCGCCCCACACGTACACCGCATCGAACTCGCGCGCCACCGTCATCGCGGCCAGCACGCGCACGCGCTTGTCGAGCTTGCCCTCGAAGCGCACATAGCCGCCCAGATCGACGAGATGGCTGGCCAGCGGCGGGCAGTGCAGCAGCATGGTGAAAGGCCCTTGCACCGCGCCGCGGCTTTTGACTACCTTGTCAAAAACCGCCTGATGCTCCGCGGGCACCTGATCTTTGCGGGTGATGGATGTCAGTCTTGCCATGATATTGCCTCCATTGATTTCAAAATAATGTTCGTAACTCGTGCATCAAATAACTTTACGTTCACGCAACCCCTGTATATCCGCCGCGCTGTAGCCGATATCTTTTAACACCGCGTCGTTATGCTCGCCCAGCTCAGGTGCGACGCCGATCTTCGCCGGAGTTTCCGAAAATTGCCACGGCGATCCATGCACCTTCAATTTTTTGCCGTGCTTGGGGTATTCGACCTCGGTAATGTAACCATTCGCCAACACATCCGGGTCTTCTGCCGCTTCGAGCAGTGTGTTGATAGGAGCGGAAACAATATCCGCCTCGCGCAGTATCTTCACCCACTTGTCGCGCGGGCCGGTGGCGAAGAGATTATCGAGCGTTTTCAGCAAGGTCTCGCGCCGTTCATCGTTGCCTATCACCACGCCCAATTCTGCGAATCCAGCGTGTGACAGCGCGTCGTAGAAGCCCAGTGCCGTCATCGCCTGCTTCCATTTGGCGGCGCCGTTCATCTGGAACACCAGCGGCTTGCCGTCGATGTCATTAAAACTCGCCGAGAGACCCGGTCGCTCCGGCGTGCCGTTCACGCGCGCCTGCCCTGTCACCGGCGCACGGTTACGCCACATCGCGGTGGTCAACGTCCAGCCCATCAGGCGTATCTGCCCGCCCAGCAATGAGCAATCAACCTTCTGACCGATGCCTTGCGTGCGCGCGCAATGCAGCGCCGCCAGCATGCCGCCGAACGCGAGAATCGCGCAGGTTTCATCCGCCACCGATACCACGCCCGCGCGCAGCGGCTGGCCCGGCGTGGAGTAAGCCTCGGCAATGCCGCCCAACGCCTGCGCCATCGAATCCGTGCCGGGCAGCGCGGCGTTCGGCCCTTTGGGGCCATAGCCGGAAATAGAAACGTATACCAGCTTCGGATTGATCTTTTTCAGATCCTCGTAGCCGAAACCATTTTTTTCCGCCGCGCCGGGACGGAAGTTCTGCCCGAAAATATCGGCACGCGCCACCAGCTTGTGCAGTATCTCGCGTGACTCGGGCGATTTCATGTTGAGCGTAAAACTCTTTACGCCGCGATTATTGGTTTCAAAATAAGTGCTCGGCAAACCGGGAAACACACTCGACGTGCGCGAATTGTCGCCCTTGCCCGGCACCTCGATCTTGATAACTTCGGCGCCCAAATCAGCCATCAACATATAGGGCACCGTGCCCGCCTGCGCGGTGGAGCACGCCACTACTTTTACGCCGTCGAGCGGGCCGCGTGGTTGCGTCATGATAAATCTCCTCTACGTCTTATCTGTACTTCGGATAGGCCACACGCTGCGCGCCACGATCCCGCCGGTTATTGCTTAGACTTTGCTTCCCGTTCTTTCAGTAACGCGCCGCGAAACAACTTTTCATAAAACTGGATTTTTGCACCGTAACCGTTCGGATCAACGAAACGATTGGGATCATACGGATCGCCGGGTTTGTACTTTTGATGCATATTGAATTGCGCAGCATGGGACGCCAGCCAGATGTCCGGCTGCATCTGCTTTTGACGGGTCAGCGTGCCGGCGTACGCATCAGTGATTTCCGGAAACGCCGGCATACCGCTGACCGTCACACCGGGATTGATGCTGCCCATATTCAAAATAAGCACGTTGTAATCGCGCACCGCATCGCGCACCGTGAACGAAAACGACGCAGAACCTTTGGTATGTCCGGGATGATGAAACACCGTCAACTCCATGCCGCCCAGACGCACTTTGTCGCCCTCCTGCAGACGCCGATCCACCTTGACCGGCTCAAAGGCAATGCCGCGGCCCTGCGGAAAACGATAATCCTCGCTGCCGCCGCTCTCGACCAACCCCGCATCATCGGCGTGCACCATCAGCGGCGCGCCGGTCATGCGCTTGATATCCGCGAACGCGCCGACATGATCCCAGTGCCCGTGCGTCGCCAGCAGCATCTTGATGTCTGAAAATTGAAAACCCATTTTCTCGACATTAGCCTTGATGACGGATGCGGAATCGTTGACGCCGGTGTTAATCAATAGATGGCCTTGCGGCGTGGTAATCAGGTAAACCGCCAGGTCATAGGTGCCGACGTAATACAGGTTGCCAACAATGCGAAACGGCTGAAACGGCCGTACATAGTGCTCCTGCACTTTCAGTTGCACCGTTACCATGGGTTGCGCCCTCAAAGTAAAGGACAAAGCCGGCATCAACGTAATTGCGGAAGTCATCATCAGCGTTTTCAGATTCAAGGTCTTTCTCCTGAGGTTTTGTTCGATACCAACGGGACCAACAACAGCCGCTATCGCCCTCTGAAAACGGGCTTGCGCTTTTCCATAAACGCCGTCGCGCTTTCGCGAAAATCATCCGTGAGATGCAAACCGTGCGGGCCGGTCGCATACGCTTTGACATCCAGTTCCTGCAGCATCGCACGGCGCGCCGCGACCACCGCCTGCACTGCCAGCGGCGGATTTTTGAGTATGTCGTGCGCCAGCCCCTCTGCCACTTTGACGTGTTCGCCCGTCTCGCACAGGCGCGTGAGCAGTCCGTGGGTAGCGGATTCCTCCGCGCCCCAGGTGCGCCCGGTGAGGCACACATCGGTGGCAAACGCGCCGGCGCCCGCGTTGGCCAGTATCATCCAGAACGCCGTGCTGTCGAGGCCGCGCGGCGTCTCGGTGATCTGAAACTTCGCGTCGCGCGCCGCTACCAGCAGGTCGGCGTAGAGCGCGATACGCACACCCAGGCCATACACATAACCATGCACGGCGGCGATGATCGGCTTGGAGTGAAACGAACGAAAGAACGGCTCCCGAAAATTGCTGCCGCGGCCTGCGGGGCTGCTTAATTTTTCGAGTTCTTCTTTGGCGCGCAGTTGGCGCTGGCGCACATCCGCGCCGCTGCAAAACGCGCGGCCATTGCCGGATATGATGCCCACGCGCGCGTTGACGTCGTCATTCAAACGATAGAGCGCGTCGCAGAATGCAACACCCACTTCGTCGGAGAATGCGTTGAGTTTTTCCGGCCTGTTCAACGTGATGTACGCGATGTTGTTTTCTTCTTTGTATTCAACTAGTGCCATCAAGCGTGCCCCTGTGATAAATAATATTCAATAAAAACAAATACTTAAAAACAATCTCACTCCGCCTTCGCCCCGGTGGATTTCACCACTTTGCCCCACAGCGCGTGCTGCGTGCGGATGTAATCACCGAAGTCGGCGGCGGTTCCCGGCACCGGCTTTTGCGCGAGCGGCTGCAGGCGCTTATGCACATCGGGCGCATTCAGTGCGCGGGTCATCGCGGCGTTCAGTCTGGCTATCGCGTCAGCGGGCGTGCCTGCGGGCGCGAGTATGCCGTACCACTCTCGCGCGTCGCCGAAATCCTTGAAGCCGGCTTCGGTCATGGTCGGCACATCCGGCAAACTCTCTTCGCGTTTTGCGCCCGATACCGACAGCGCGCGCAGCTTGCCGCCGCGTATGTGCGGGTTCACCGACGTCGGCACCGAGAACATGATGCCGACGTGGCCGCCCAGCAGATCAATCACCGCCGGCCCCGCGCCCTTGTACGGCACATGCACCATATCGGTTTTGGTCATCAGGCGAAACAGCTCGCCCATCAACTGCGGCCCCGCAGACGTGGAGGCAAAGGTGAGTTTGCCGGGATGCGCCTTCGCGAGCGCTGCGAGTTCGTTCATGGTTTTCGCCGGCACGGACGGGTGCAGCACCAGGATGTACGGCATCTCGGTGCCGCGCGTCACCGGCGCGAAATCTTTCAGCGTGTCGTAACCGGGGTTGTTGTACATGTGCGGGTTGATGACCAGCGCACCGGAGTGCCCCAGCAGAATCGTGTAGCCGTCGGCCACTGCTTTCGCCACAAGCGCGGTGCCCAAACCACCTTGCGCACCGCTGCGGTTGTCGATAATCACCGACTGCCCCCAACCCTCGGTCAGCTTCGCCGCGAGGATGCGCGCCAGCGCGTCGGTGCCGCCGCCCGGCGGGAAAGGCACAATGAAGCGCACCGCTTTTTCAGGAAAGTCCGCCGCGAGACAAGGCACGGCAACGCATGCGGACAAGAGTGCAAGGGTGGTAACGCGTTTCAGGATGCGCATGAGGCCTCTCAATGTTGAACATGCAATCTATCCGGCGGTTGCCGAACCGTCAATCGGGTTGTTGTGCGTTTGTTGTGCGTTGTTACGACTGCGTTTCCAATCCGACGCGATTCATGCACGACAGGCGATGCGCGAGCGACTGACTGTCCATGCCTTCGACACCCTTCCCTTTGCGGAAAACGCACTATAACAACAATCCCCCGTTCACCAGAACGCGCGCTTCGCGCTATGATGTTGCATGCATTACCGTATGATTCCCGTCCTGTTCGTGGCGTTATTGGCGCTGCTGCCCGCCTGCGCCGGCCACCGCACAGCGCCCGCGACGCCGGACGGCAGCTTTCGCCTGTCGCATTTTGCCAAGTCTGATCTCGACCGGGTGACCGAGACACACCAGCAGGAAGTCTTCGCCGGCCTGCGCCTGCTCGCCGAAAAGCTCTACCGCCGCAATCCGCGCGAACTGCGCAAAAGCGGGCAAAAAAGCGTTGAAGCCGGCGTCGCGCGCATCTTCGAGCGGCATCACGGCTGGCAATTTGAAGACATCCAATACCAGCGCGGCGCACGGGCCATCCAGCTTGCCTTTCGCGAGGATTTTCAGGGTGACCGCGTGCTCGCCTATGTGGTGGGGCTTTCCAGCATGGTCCAGGCTGCGTTCAACGACAAAACGGAATTTTTCATCGTCGATGACGTGGAGCCGCAAGCGCTGTACAACGCCGCGCGTAACGTGGAAATCGCCGTGTGGAAGTTATCCAACGCGCGCAACGCGCAGGGAGAACTGCTGCTGCTTTCCAATGACGGCGCGGAGCAAAATCCGAATCTGAGCTTCGAGCGCCAGTTTGGCAAAGTCATCGCGAGCCTCGACGTGTTATCAAAAGTGTTGTCGGGACGCTATAACCGCACCATCGTTAAAGTGGTGCAGAGTCTTGCCACAGCGGTGTTCCTGCCTATAAAATAACGAAATTAATATAAGTATTTGTTTTAAAACACTATTTTATATGCCGCGTCAGGTAATGGAGGCCATGCACCATGAATCAAGTCAAAACCGCCAGCGGCAAATTCACGCCGCCGCAATTCAGCGAAGTCATTTTCAAAACCTCGCGCTTCGCCGCGATGAAAGACTGGCACGAAACGGTTACCGACGTAAAAGCGTTCTTCGTGAGAAACGATGCGACGAAACCCACCTGGGCCGGCGCGTACAACATCGCGTTCATCCGCATTTTTTCCGATCACCCGTACACGCAAGTGCTGGGCATCTTTGAAGTGCCCGCCATCACCGGCGTTGCCGATAACCAGCAAGGCGCGCCCGGCATGCATCACATGCAACTGCGGCACGCGGGTCTCGATCACCTGTTTAGCCGCTACGAAGCGTTGCGCGCGACGGGCATCACGCCGATGCGCTCGTTCAACCACGGGCCGGGCACGAGTTTTTATTATCATGATCCCGACGGCAACACGGTTGAATTGTCGGCGGCCAATTATGTCAGCGAAGACGACTACCTGGCCTACTTCCGCTCAGAGTCTTACGCGAAAAATATTTCGGGTATCGAGATTGATCCCGCCGAATACGTTACGCGCTTTCGCTCGGGAACACCGCAGGCGGAATTAGTACGGTTCTAGCGTAAGCGCATAAATTCTGGATCAAAAATCCGGTCCGCCATCACCTGACAACGTTTCATGAGGCGATGTTCATGCGCCTCATAATCCGGCAACGCATTGTGCAGCGTGCCGATGTGGTCCCATATCAGCACGTCGCCGACGCTCCATTGGTGACGGTATTGATACGCGGGTTGCAACTGATGCGCGAACAACAGGTTGAGCATGCGGCCGCTGTCGGATGCGCTGAGTTCATTGATACGAATGGCGTAGCCCGGATTGCAATACAGCACCTTGCGACCGGTGATCGGATGCGTCAAAAACATCGGATGCACCGACGGCGGGCGCTTGGCGCGCTGTTCCGGCGTGAGCGGTTTGCGCGTGCTGCCGGGACGATTGACCATGCCCTCCCAGAACTTGTTGAAGTCGTGCGTCACGGTGGTGTGGGCGAGCTGCGATTTCAGTTCGGACGCCAGCCCGTCGTACGCCGCGTGCATGTTGGCGAACAGCGTGTCGCCGAGCGGATGGCCGTTGCGCTGCGGCACTTTGATCGCGTGCAGCACATTCACAAAACCGATGGTGTTGTTATACGACATGTCGGTGTGCCAATCCTGCCCCGCGTCGGGCAGCCCGATAGGCTTGCCGTTTTCAATCACGTTCGACAGCACGCTGATTTCGGGAAAGCCGGGCTCGTGCATGCCGCTGACGCCGCGTTGCAAGCCGCCAAAGCGTGCAGAAAAATCGCGCAGGTTTTGCGCGCTGATGGATTGATTCTTGAAACACAGCACGCCGTGGTTTCCCAGCCCCCCCAGCACGGCCCTGAAATCAAACGCGCTCAACGGATGCGCAAGATTCGCACCCTGCACGGTCGCGCCCAGCACCCCGGTAATCGGTTCAAAAGTCAGCATGTCGCGTTTGATACCCTAGCCAATTCAAGGTGCCAAATTTATCATGCAGATACGGCGCTGCGCTTGATTGGCAGGCGCGCGGGTTGAGCCGCATGGTGTGCATGTTTGCAAGTATTTGTTTTTAAACAATTTTATTGTGAACGGGAGAAGCTTATGAACCGTATTCGTGTGCTCGCAATGAACACCGCCGCGCTGATGACCCTGTGTCTGACGCTTCACGCGCATGCGCAAGCCCCCTATCCCAGCAAACCCATCCGCATGATCGTGCCGCTCGCTGCCGGCGGCCCCAGCGACACCACCGCGCGCATCATCTCGCCCAAACTCAGCGAGGTGATCGGGCAGAACGTTATCGTGGACAACCGGCCCGGCGCCAGCGGCATCATCGGCACCGAGATCGGCCTGAAGTCAGCGCCCGACGGCTACACGATTTTGCTGGTGTCCAATACCATTTCGCTGAACCCTGCCATCTTTCGCAAGCTGCCCTACGACAACGAACGCGACATGACGCCGGTGTCGCTGCTGGCCGCTACGCCTTACGCGCTGTGCGTGCATCCGTCGTTGCCGGTAAAAACCGTCAAGGAATTGATTGCGCTGGCCAAGTCGCGTCCCGGCGAACTGAATCACGCGTCCGCCGGTGCGGGCACCGGGCCGCATCTCGCAATGGAATGGTTCGCGCAGCGCAGCGGCATCAAAATTCAGCAAATCGTTTACAAGGGCGGTGGCCCGGCGATGATCGACTTTCTCGCCGGGCAAACCCAGATCAACCTCACCAATATGATTACCGCCATGCAGCACGTGCGCAGCGGACGCATCCGCGCGTTGGCGGTATCGAGCATCCAGCGTTCGCCCGCCGCGCCCGATATTCCCACCATTCATGAATCCGGCGTGGACAATTTTGATGAAGGCGGACAGCACGGTATTGTCGCGCCGGCCGGGATGTCGAAAGAGGTGCTCGCCAAATTGCACAGCGCCATCGTTGCCGCGATGCGCTCACCCGACATCACCAAACGCCTCGCTGAAGACGGCTCCAGCGTCGTCGCCAACACGCCGGACGAATTCCGCACATTGATACGGCGCGAGACGGTGAAGTGGACGCAGATTGTGAAGGCGGCGGGAATATCTCAACAGTAAGCAACAATAAGTTTTTGCAGTAGCGCCAAACAAAAAGCCCCGTGAGGGGCCTTTTTGACGATCAGCAGAACGGCGTTAATTCGTGATTACTTGGCCGGCGCTTCCTGCTCCAGATTGGCACGTTCCTGTTCGCGAATGTTCGCGGTCAGAAATTTTCCGGTGTCCACCAGCGTTACCTTTTTCAAGGCGCCGCCTTTTTTGCCATCGCGCAACGGCGCCATGGCGATCTCCACTTTATCGCCGGGCTTGACCGAGTTACGCGTCCAGCCGCCGGCGCGCACCAAGTTGCCGGGGCTGGTCATTTCAATCACCCACAGCGCAATCGGCTCGCCTTCTTTAATCACATCGACGTAGATGCCCACGTGCGGGTTGGTCCAATGCACTTCCTTGACCACCCCGTTAATGGTGACCACTTTGGCGTGATCGAACATGGAAGTTGCGTGATGTGCCGCAACCGGGTACGCGCCAGCAACCAAACCCAACAGCGCGGCAATACGGGCAACTTTACTCAGTGATGATTTCATGGTGCCTCCTGACTTTAGAGAGTTCAAAGAAAAATTACTTTGGTGGAATGCGATTGCCGCCGACATCATGCGGCTGCGGCACAAACACGTGGTATCCGTCCTTGTCGATGCGCGGCGCAAAGTAGCCTTCCATGCAAACGCCTTCGACAATATCAAATTTGCGCGCGCGCTGCCTGAAATAAAAGCGCGTGGTTTCATAGGGTTTGGTCAGCACATGCGGCGCGGTGATTTTCATGTAGACGTGCATGACATCTTTTTCCACCCAGATGCGCTCCAACGTGTGCATATCGCCGTTGTTGGGAATGCCGTGCGCCTCGCTCGGCGCGATGAAGGACTGCGGCAAAACGCCGATGGTGTCGATCACCAGAACATTACCTTCCCACTTGCCGATGGAGTGGCCGTGAAACGTGGGATCCGGATCGGGCAGGTGTCCACGGCCATCGGTATAGACGCGGCGCAAGCGGCCGCCATCGGATTCACCCAGCATGGTGACGCGGCCCGGCGTGAACAAAAACTCCAGCGCGTTGTGGCTGATCATCATCCACGACGGATGCCCTTCGGGAAGGCAATTCACGAACAGCGGCGTGGGGCGCCCGGCGCGCAACTCTGCCTGCTGAAACTTGATGCGCGCGGCGGCTTTTTCATTCCACGGCGGCGGATTCTTGATATGTTGCATATCTTGATCCGAAATATTCGGATTCCACACGCCGCTCCAATCGGGCAGCTTGCCGATATCAGCCCAATCTTTCGCAGTGGGCGGCGGATTGATAACCGGTTTTTCAGCAGGCTTGGTTTGGGCCATCGACACCGCGGACCACGCGCTAAACCCCGCGATGGCCAGTAGGACGGACAGAGTACGTTTCATGCGCATCAAATTCCCTCCGTGAAAACTATTATGCTTCATGGCACTGCAACGACATTACGCCGCCATCGGTGCCCTGTCCATCGTCCGCCATCGGCCCCCTTCGGTCTCATCAGGTGGTGAAACCGATCCATCTGCCGAATACCACAATACAAACCCACACCGACAAAGATACCGCACCCGCCACCTGTGCCGCGCGCGGTGGCGCGTTGTCCGCGACACCCCAGCTTTCAACGCCACGGTGGGTGAATTGATGGAAATACAGCATGTTGCAGCCCGCCAGCAGCAAGAAGCTCATTTTCAGCAAGAAATAAATGTTGGGGCCGTAGACCGCAGCTTTAGCCAAAAACATCAACACGCCGGTGAGCGCCGCCACGGCAAAGGCTATCCACGTAATCGGCAATACGTCGGCGGTCACGCGGCTAACGGCGCGATCGCGCGAGGCCCAACCGAGCAAGCGCAAATCCACCATCGCGATGGAGCCCACCACCAGCACAATCGCCAGCACATGGATGGATTCAAGCCACGGAAACAGCGCTTCGCCCTCGCGAATGGCGAGGCCGATGGCGGTGGTTTCCAGCGATTTTAAAAATGCATCGATATTCATGGCGGATGTTCGGCTAGTAGTAGGCTATCCAGCGCCCGGCAAAAATAATGCCGATCCACAGCGCAGTGGAAACCAGAGCAACCAGCACCCCCAGGCCCGCGCGGCCATCCCAGTAGGTTGGATTCTTCTTCAGCGGACGGGTAAAGAACACGGTGACGATAATCGCGCTAATCACCAGCAGCATTTTGATTTGAAACAGATTGTTTTTCAGCGCACGCGCCGGCTCGCCAATTACCAGAATGAGCCCGCTCGCCAGCAACACCGGCAACGCCCACCACATCACCGGACTGAACCGCGCCGACACCCGTGCCAGCGTTTGATCGCGCCCCACCATGCCCACCAGCCGCAAATTACTCACCGGTCAGTAATATAGGCGACAGATGGAGCTTGAAAGAATGATCGCACAAGTTTCGGATTGCGTTGCACGGCGGACAGCGCAGCTTGAATGC
>JAYVQD010000580.1:0-3429 GCA_043777275.1 Nitrosomonadales bacterium | reverse complement strand
TAAGCGGCGTCAGTGCCCGGCGTTATACGGATATAACGCCTCTGGCATTGTTGGTGATCGAAAATACCGTGCTCACGGTGCGCGCCGGTTCTTCGATCAAAAACATGTCTGATCTTGCCGCGCGTCTGAAGGTCGACGCGGATTCCGTTGCGTTTGCGATGCCGTCGCGCGGCGGGCAACCGCATCTGACTGCGGCTGCGGCGGTGCGCGCGGCTGGCCTCGACCCGCGCAAAATGAAAGTGGTGGTGTTCAAAGGCAGCGGTGAGTCGATCAGTGCGCTGCTGGGCGGACACGTGGATGTGATGGTGTCGTCGTCGGGCTCGATACTCACGCAGGTGCAGGCAGGACAGGTGCGGGTGCTGGGCATCGCCGCCGCACGGCGTGCCAGCGGCATCCTCGCTGCCGCACCGACGTTTCGCGAGCAGGGTTTCAATAGCACGGGTGTTTCCGCATGGCGTGGCCTGCACGGGCCGCCGGGGCTGACATCCGCGCAAATCGTATTTTGGGATGATGCACTCGCAAAAATGACCGACACCGCCGAATGGAAGAAAAATCTCGACGATGGCGATCTGACGCAACACTACTTGCGCAGCCGTGAGTTCGCGGGCTTTCTTGAAGGCGAGTACGCGTTGACGCGCGCGGTGATGACCGATGTGGGATTGATTAAATAGCGCGCGCTTCCTGCATGAACTTCAGCGTGGCTTGCGCGCAGACCTCGGCATCGCTTGCTGCCGCGTGATACGAGTCGCCCGGCAGCACCAGCAATCGCGAGTTGGGAATCATCTGCTGCCATTGGCGCATGACTTCCACCGAACCCAAACCGCTGCCCTCGGTGGTAATCACCAGCGTCGGGCATTGAATGCGCGGCAGGTCTGGCGTGATGTCGGCTTTGGGAATATTCTTCACAAAACAAAGCTGGGTGGACACCGGCGTGCGCGCCATCATTTGTATCCACCACTCAGCGCCTTCACGCGGAAAGTCTTTGCCCAACCGGCCCGCCATGGTGCGCCGCGCCCACGGCTCGATACCGTTTTCTGCAATGTCTTTGGTCAGCGACTCCACGCGCGCGGCGGTGTCGTAAATCGGCGGCGGCGTGCCGATCACCGTCAGGCTTAACACACGATCAGGAAACCGCGCCGCAAAACGCCGTGCAATAAAGCCGCCGATCTTGGCAGCGATCAAGTGAAATTTTTCGATGCCGAGTTGATCCATCAGCGCGATGAAATCGTCAATCGGAACATCAATGGTCCACGGGTAATCGGCGGGTACCGGCGGCGTGGATTGCCCATAGCCGCGCATGTCGGGCCGCACCACTTTGAAATGCCGTGCCAGCACCGGCACCCACGCGTACCACGATGCGCTGCATTCCAGATTGCCGTGCATCATCAGCACGGCTTCGGGTTTTGTCCACGGATCGGTAAAGTCGTCGGTCTCGTAGTGCATGGTGACGCCGGTGGAGAGCTGGGCTTTGGGCATGGGGGTTTCCGGTGGCGGTGATAAGGGGCAGGTGCGTATGATATAACGCAGAGTAAGTTTGTATCGCTAAACACACGGAGAATGGCATGGACACAGGACTCAAAGGTAAAACCGTTTTAATCACCGGCGCCAGCCGCAACATCGGCGCCATCGCCGCCATGACCTTCGCGCGCGAAGGCGCGAACCTCGCCATCTGCACCAGTTCCAAAATGGATCGATTGAACGACGTGGCAAAAGAAGTGCGCGCGCTCGGCGTCAAGGTCGTGGCCGAACAATGCGATGTGGCCGACGGCGCGTCGGTAAATCGCTTTGTCGAAAAAGCGCTGGCTGAACTAGGCACGGTGCATGTGGTGATTAACAACGCGGTGGATCGCGGCGCGGAAGGCGGCTTTCTCGCGGTGAGCGACGAGGTGTGGGAAAACAGTTTCCGCGTCAATCTGGGCGGCCCGCGCAACATCTGCAAAGCCGTGCTGCCGTCGATGATGAAGCAGAAATGGGGGCGCATTATCAACATCTCCGGCGTTGATCCGTTCCTCGGCGGCAGCGTGACCAAGGGCATGGCGAAGCTCGGCATCATCGGTTTTTCACGCGGCATGGCGCGCGAATTCGCCGAACATGAAATCACTGTCAATTGTATCGGTCCCGGCACCATCGACGTCGAGCGCGATTCGTTTCAAAAACCCAAAGGTTTGAAACCGCAGCAGCCGATACGCCGTTTGGGCACACCCAAGGAAGTGGTGTCGCTGATGGTTTATCTGGCGAGCGAAGATGCGGGTTACATCACGGGGCAAGCGTATTTGATGAATGGCGGGTTGTATTTTCACTGAGATTTTCACTGAGCGCGGATGCCATGACACACATCAAAACCACCATCGTCGGCAGTCTGCCGAAGCCCTCATGGCTGGCGAAGCCCGAAGTGTTGTGGGCGCCGTGGCAACTCGAAGGCGAACGGCTTGCCGAGGGCAAACGCGATGCGGTGCGTGCCATACTCAAAATGCAGGAGCAGGCGGGCATTGATATCGTCGGCGACGGCGAGCAGACGCGCACGCACTTTGTGCATGGCTTCTTGCAGGGCGTCGAAGGCGTTGATTTCGGCAAGTTAAAACGCATCGGTATCCGCGCCGACCGTTACGAGGCGGATTGTCCGACGGTGGTGGCGCCGGTGCGCTGGCGCGCCCCCGTGCATGCGGACGAGGTGAAGTTCGCCCGCGCCAACACGTCGCACAAATTAAAGTTCACGCTGCCGGGGCCGATGACGATGGTCGATACGCTGGCCGACGAGTATTACAAGGATCGCGCCAAGCTTGCCTTCGTGCTGGCGGATTTGCTCAATGCAGAAGCCAATGCGCTGATAGCCGCGGGCGCTGACATTATCCAGTTCGACGAACCGGCGTTTAACGTTTACCTGGATGAAGTGCGTGATTGGGGCGTCGCCGCGCTGGAGCGCGCTGCGGCAGGCCTGACCTGCACCACGGCGATTCACATCTGCTACGGCTACGGCATCAAGGCCAACGACGACTGGAAAAAAACGCTGGGCGGGCAGTGGCGGCAGTATGAATCCACCTTTCCGCTGCTGTCGAAAAGCTCGATCAAACAAGTGTCGCTCGAATGCGCGAACTCGCATGTGCCGATAGAACTGATTGCCATGCTCGAAGGCAAGGACGTGCTGGTCGGCGCCATTGACGTGGCCTCCAGCGTGATTGAAACACCGCAACAAGTGGCAGCGACGCTGCGCGAAGCGTTGAAATACGTACCGATTGAACACCTGTACGGCTGCACCAACTGCGGCATGGCGCCGATGGCGCGACCCGTCGCGGAGGCTAAGTTACAGGCGCTGGCGGCGGGGGCGCGGTTGTTGAGTCAGGAGCTGGCGGGGTAGCAGGATCACGGGATCACGGGTTGCACGGCTTACTCGATCTTCGCGCCCGCGTCTTTCACCACCTTGGCCCATTT
>JAYVQD010000579.1:0-13590 GCA_043777275.1 Nitrosomonadales bacterium | reverse complement strand
CCTTTACGTCCGCAGCGTGGGAATGCTGGGAAGGACCCAACTTCTATCCAACGACAGGCCCGACGCATTTCTGCCGCCGAGCCTTTGAACGGATTACTACTACTACTTGATTCGAGCATATTCTGGGCAGATCATCTTGTCAACCACCAATTAATCGCCAAAGGCCGCCGCCGAACGGAATCGGTTCCTTTCCGCAATCGCCCGCCAAATTAGAGTGAGTCGCGCGGCGTGCCCCGCGAACTGATCATGCCCGATCAATACCCAGCGCTCGAACACTCGGTGATCGACACCGACACGCGCCATCACCTTGGCGTGTGATCTCAACGAAAGCCCCTCGCGCCCCCAGAACTGCCGCACCGCGGGCTGATACCGCAACTGCACCAGAGATAACGCGACCTCAGTATCATGCGCCTCGCCGTGCAGCGTGGGCATCACGGCCTCAGCATAGCCGCTTGTAGGCGTTGCGCCGTAGTCGATGGCCCTTACCACGCCGGGCACCATGCCAGCGTTGCTGCGCGCCCAATTGCGCAAACGTCGCGCGTTTTCCACCGACAGTGCCGCCATGATTTTATCGCTCATCGCCGAAGCCCAAAGTTGTGAGTGGTGTTAGTGGGTTGTGAGTGGGTATGTTAGAGGGTTCCAAAATAATAACCATTTGATATTCAAAGAAAATTTGTAGATGTTAGTGGTGTTAGTGGGTAAATCATAAAAACCTACACGCGCGCATACACGCACGCGCGGGCACACGTGCGCCCGCACGTGCGCGCGGAAAGGTTTTTCAGAGAAAGCCGCTAACACCACTCACAATTTAAATTTTCTTAATGAATACATATTGTTATCGTTCGTATACCCACTAACATAGCCACTCACAACCCACTAACAACCCTCTAACACCGTGACAAACAAACGCCGCAATCGCCATCAAATACGCGTATTGATCACTGATGGTGCGCGCCACCATTAGCGATTTGCGACTCTCACTCAACTCTAATTCAAACCTAACCACCATAATCTCCATTATCAGCCGACCGTCTGAATCCTCCGTCCCGCAAATACTCGCGAGCGCCGGACCGAAATTTTTTAACTCCGGCCCACACCCAATCCGATTCGGCGACACCGGCAGGGCACTCTCCCATGCGGTATACCGCGCGCTGCGGCAGCCGCGACACCGGCAAATCCCACTGCGCCGTTTTATCCGGATCGGCGATGCGCATCGTAAGGCGCTTGACCCCGTTCATAGAGGTAAACTCCTGCGCGAAAATATTGCTTTGCCGCGGATTTCTCACGCCGTTGCGTTTCGCCCAAATCTCGTACACGCCATACAGATCAGACCATAGCGCAGGGCAATATTCAACACCAACGATCAACCCCGCGTGTAGCTCAGTCCAAAATTGCTGTGGGGAACTCAGACCCATTTCAATTAAATCCGCCTTTGCCGCCGTAAGCAACGTCTTGCTATGCTCATTAAAATCGCCAAGATCGTGAGCCAACAAAAAATCGCGCAGCGCGCCAACACCCCCGGCCGCCAGCTCATCGACGATTGCCTGGTAAAAATCCTGCGTGTTCACCGCCGGCGTGCGTATCACCATGTAGCGCCGATCACTCGGCGAAATCTGCAACGCCTGAAACTCATTGGTGAGAAAGACCATATTCATATGGTTGTCCTCGTATCGCATCGGCAAATATTTTTCCTCGATGGGTAACGGTGATTCTGTCACCAGATTTTTCAGCCGGCCCACGTGATGCCGCAACTCCGACCGCGAGATCACTTCGTTCGCGATCACAAAAAGCCGCTGTGACATCCAGCCGTTATACGGCGACTCAAGTTGCGTCTGCGTGATGAGTGACGCGTAGCGCCCATAAATATCGCGCACCGCATTGAAAAACAAATTCTTGCCCGTGCCTTCCGCCGGGCCATGCATCACCACCGACGTCGCCATTTTGGCGCCGAGGTGTTGCAGCGGATACGCCAGCCAGTTGAGCACCCAATCCGTCACGGGCGCCACATCCTGATCGGCTTCACCGCACAGGTATTGCAGCAAGCCCAACAACCGCTCGCATCGCGCGCCCGGCTTCGTCGCCGGCTTAGGCAGGCCGCGAAACAAATTCACCACCGCGGCCGCATCGTGGCGGCCCGCCGGATCAAACACCACTTGATCCACATTGACGGTGCGCCGATCCGCGCTTTCGAGCCACCACTTGACTTGCCGATCACCGAACGCGATCTTGATCGCCGAAAGCTTGGCGATGACCTCAAGGCGAGCATCGTAAACGGTATCGGTGGGGTAAATAAGGGTGAATCGCTGATAAAACTCGCCCCAATCAAAATCAGCCGCTGGACGCACTGGCGGCGCCTTATCCTTCGCCGTCTTTTTGGCGCGGGACAACTCAGCCCGCACCGCAGCTTGCACCTGACGCGCAACCTCGCCGCGCTCAAGCTCCGCCGCGAGTTGTGCCGCCAACGCGGGCAAGCCCTCTTTGGCATGCAAATCGTTAAAATCTGTGAGCTTCGCGCCCGGCGCATCCAGCGCCACCGGATCAATCGGCAACTCACGGCCCGCGAACAGCGGAATCACCACCCACGCATTACCCACCTCCGCCGCCGCGCGGTGCGCATAAACACGCCCGGCGTTTTCGCGCGCAAACGGCAACACCCGTTCGCCCAAAATCACCGCGCCAACAATGCCAGGAACGCCGTAGGCATCATCCACCCAATCCGCCGATACCTGCACATCCCCGCTGATCGCGCGCACGCGCAGCGCCGTTGCAGGCGGCTTCACGGCATCCATGATGCCGTGGTTATCGCGCAGGATGCGATTCATCGATGCCGCCAGATACGCGTCGTCGTCCGCACAAAACAAAATCGGGCTGGCCGGATAAAGCGCACGCAGGATTTTCGCCACCGGCAACAAATTGCCCGCCGAAAACGCCACGAACACCGCGTATTTTTGCGCGCACGCCATGCGCAGCGACAAAGCCGTGGCCACGCCCTCGGTGATCAAAATCAACTCACCGCGCCCCGGCACCCCGCCAAGCCGCGTGGCCGCGCCGGCCATCGCCACGCCCGTGTTAAAACGTTTTTTCCCGCTCGCCTCTATTTTTTGCAGGCCCACCAGCCGTGGCGGCCCGGCGTAATCAAAATCACGCGACTGCGCCTCGGTGACATCGTAGCGGATCATCGGCACCAGCAGCGCGCCATCCGCCATAAAGCGCAACCCGCGTTCCGGCGGCGTGCCTTTACGACGAAGATAGGTATCAGCGTTTACCGGCTCGCGCGGTGAGGCCTCATCCCATTGCACTCGCGCGCGAGTGGCCGCGAACTTCGCGCGGGCCGCGAGCTTATCGCGTTCGGCGGCCTCGCGGTCAACGCGCGCCTGCATGAGCATCTCACGTTCGCCGGCGTTAACGCCCCGCCAATCAATCGAAATCTTGCTGGACTCAACCTCGCCCCACACACCAAAATCGCCGCCCACCACAAAGGCACCTGATTTTGCGCGAATTTCATAAAGGCGATACCACGCTTTTTTTTTCGCGCCATAGCGCAAAATGCGACCTGCGTTGAGCTTGGGATGCCCAGCCGGAAACGCCGGCATCCCCGCCGCCAGCATTTGCGCAATAGCCTGATCGAGCGTGCTCACTTGGTCACAAAAGTCGGGTGCGCCACAACATAATACCCATCGCGCGCAAACGCATTCGGCGCGCCGCTCACAAAAGCGGTAGCGCCATCCAGCATGTCGGCCGGGAAAAACCCCCAGACCGGCTTATCCGCATGCGCCTTGGGCAAATGCACAATCGCCGTCGCATCCGGTGTCACCACGCGCAAAGACCAATGCGTCGCACGCATTGCCACGAGCTCGCCGTTGGTCGCGGGGAGCATCACCGCATCAGTCATCAGAAAAAAAGGAATCCGGCACACCATGACCCGCCGCGCGCCGTACCATGCGCAGGCAATGCGGGCGTAATCTCACGTAATCGGAACGAGTTGCCGGCTTTGCGCCACAATCATCCAAATACCGCAACCCTACATATCCGCTTGGCCCGATTAGCACCACCTCAGCACGCAAGTTGCGCGGCGTCAGCACCACATCCCCAATAGCCAGATCGCCACAGTTGTAGATAAGCGTTGCCATCACTCAGAAATTTTCTCAAAAACGGAATACACGCGGATGCGATTATTGAACCCGCATAACACCCCCACCGCCGCCACAAAGCGCGCGTTCGCCGGCGCGCGCGGCAACATGTAATGAATAATGCCAACGCGCCGGCCCACATCGAGCGCATCGATTGCGTTTTTGACGATCAGCCCGGGCGCCGGGTAATTGTGCGCGCCGGCGGCATAGCAATCCGCATCCTCCTTGCTATACGGCGGATCACACAGCATCGCCGCGAAGCCCTTGGGCAGCGCATCACGCGCATCCAATCTGTAATCCGGGTTGACGTGCGCATCAAGATCAAGCGTCTTATCGCGCGCGCCGATCCCGCCCTTGTAGGGATAAAAACGCGCCATGCCGCCGCACACATGCAGCACCGGATCGTCGATGGACACCCCCAGCAACGCACGCGCGCGCTCGGGAAACCCGCCGAGATAGGCGCCGTAATACCTGCGCCCCCCCTTGAGCTTGGCGCGCGCCAGCAACCAAACATCCGTGATCGGGCGGTAGCTCATTGTCGCGGCCACCCATGATCCAAAGCCACCAGCGCCGCCACCATCATCGCGCGGCACTGCGCCTTTCGCGCCGTATCCGTGGCCGTCATCATCGCCGAGCACCACCACTGCGCGCTGCGCCCTTCCGGCTGGCGCAACGTCGCGCGAAAGCGCGCGCAAACCGCCCGGCTCGCCCGCGGCGCGGGCAAATCCACAAACAACTGCCCCGACACGCCCGCCGATCTCACGGCACCACCCGCAACGCCGACGGCAACTTGATATCAATCGACAGCCTTTGCGCCAAATCAATCAGCCCGCCGGCCGCCGCCACAAACTCCCGCTGCAAACGCGCCCGCTCATCCTCCGGCTCCAGCGGCTGCGGCGCGCGGTAGCCGCACGACCCAGCCATAAAATCCATTGCCGCATGCGCCCCGACTGCGCGCGCCAGGCGCAGCAACAACAACACCTGCTCTGGATCAAAGCGCGCGCAGTGCTCGCGGTTGAGGCAATCGCTTACCCACCGCCCCGCCTGATCGGCCGGCAACTCAGGGCGCATCAGCGCGCCCACCTTTTTAGGCCCGCCGCACGCCCGCACCGCGTCTGATAGCGCATCGTTGTCATCCACCAACAACTTGCCGCCGGTCAAAACCTCGAGACGGAAAGAGCTGCTCGCAGGCACTCGCTCGCCCCACTGGTATATCGCCGCGCGGCTAATGCCCAACACTGCTGCGAGCGCTGAAACGCTGCCAAAGTGATCAATCGCAGATCTTTTAAGCATCCGCAAATTATAAGTGTATTTATTTTTTATGTCAACCCTCCTTAGCACACGTGCTTGCACTGGCGAGGACCCTGAACAAAAATCCGGAATGGCTCGCCACCGGCGCCGGGCCGGAATCCGCCGCAACCGGCATCGAAAACGCTTTGCTCGAATTGCCTTGGCGCGAACGAGAAACAGTGCTGGACTATCTGCTATTCACCCTGCAAAAATTCAGCGAACCACAGCACCGCAAAACAGTCCGCCGCGCGTTATATCGCCGCGATCGAAAAGCTTAAGGCGCAACCCCACGACTGAGCACGTCGTGACGCGTTGTGGCATTATCCGCGCCTCACTACCACTACCACCACCGGCCATCGACAATCATGGGACACCTCATTTTTCTACTGCTGCACTTCGGTGTTTTTTTATTTGCCACACCGTGGCTGATTCTCACGGTACCACTCCATCTGATTTTCGCCGCCGTTAGCAACAAATCCAAAAACGAAAGCGTCAACCGCTTTTCGCACATCCGCTGCCCGGAATGCCGCGAGCTCGTGCGCAAAGACGCGCGCTTGTGCCGCCATTGCCACACCGAATTAATCCCCAGCGACTGATCGCATCACTGCTCATAACGGTCTTTCGCCCGCGCCTCGGCCACCGTTTGCCATTGCATATTCCCCGGCGCATCCGCCCCGCAGCGCTTGAGCGGCAGCACGTGGTTGACCACATAACCGGGGCACGCCCCGCGTAGCTCACCCGTCGCCGGGCACGGGCTGTCACGCCGAAACTGTGCTCGCGCTACCGCACTGCGCGCGATACGCCCGCGCGCGTCACGTGGCGGGTCACACGGCCAAAAACGGCCAGTCCGCACCCCGGCAAACTATTTTATAAGCATACTTGACTTCATAAAATAAGTGCGCTTACAATCCGTCCATCACCACCAACAAACTATCCCAATGCCCAACCCTAACGCCGCCAACCCCGGCACATCGACGCCAAACCGCCGCTACGGCGACGGGCTTCCGCGGTCAATTGACCTATGCACAAACCCCGTCGGCAAGCGCCTGTATTTGCTGACCAACTCATTAGAGGCGCTCGCCCGCCGCATCAACGGCGACGCCCTCGCCGCCGCGGGAACAATCGACGAAATGGCCCAGGCGTTGCTTGCCGCACGCGAGGAAATCAGCCACCTCGCCGCTCAACTTGGCGTACAGCCACAACACACGAAAAACACCGCCGCACTAATCGACCTCGGCCTGCGCGCCGCCGGCATAACCCCACCCCCCCATCAAAAAGGCTCGCATGATTGATTACGCGAACCGCACACACACCCGCCTCACACTCACGCAACGCCTATGGACTCATGTATTGCTGTGGTGGCAACAAGGCCAGATTAAACATATACGCAACCATTTTTTGCCGCGCGCCCAAGATGAATATGACAGATACATAATCAGCCTCACCACGCTGGCCGGCGACAAGGCCGATTTGTATCGTCGCGAACAACTGGTGCGCGACCTCCGCGCGCGGCTCTAAAAATAACCGAAAGGACTCACCATGATTACACAGCAAATACGGCCAGCCCAAACAACCCTCAATGCGTTACGCGAGGGCAAAGTAATGCTCGATCTCGCGCAAGCCGGCGGGCTGGAGTCGCGCTCAAGCCGAAGCCTACGACCGGCAAGAGAGCCGTGGTAATCACGGCTACCCGGTAGCTGTATAGTCGCGCTCAAGCCACCGGCCGACGCAAGCCAAAAAAATGCGTACCAAGGCTCGATAAATAAACGAAGCCGCTTTCAAATTTGATTGTAAGTCATTGTTTTGGTGCCCGGAACCGGAATCGAACCGGCACGATTGCCGAGTGGTAAATTACTCGATCCGCAACCTCACAAAAATCGTGCCCACCATAGCGCACCTCGATCATACTCCAGAGCACTGCGACACGAGAAACACACAGCTACCGGGTAGCCGTGATTACCACGGCAACCTCGATCATACTCCAGAGCACTGCGACATGAGCAACCTGCGCGCATGGCGCCAGCGATGCCACCTGATCTACGATTTAAAGCATCACCAGCAGACCGCGAGCGACACGCGCAAACTCGCGCAATCTCAAGGGCGCCACGAGGGCGTGGATTGATATCGTAAGTCTTTGATTTTATGTGTAAAATATTTTCATAAAACAGTTGACAATGATATCCAACGGATATAATATACGTACATCGCAAATCGCGATACACCCACCGCCGGTGAGTAGGCGGATAGGAGCAGCGAAATGAAATACAAACTGACCACACAGGCGATGATCGCCCACAAAGGGTATGCCTACACCGTCGGGCGGTGGCAGGAGGCCACTGGTGCAGGCGCCGCCGAATGCACGGATGGCGTGCTGCACTATTACCACTCGGCGGTAGAGGCGGCGCTATACAGCGCACTGCATGTGAATATTAAGCACCCTCGACTCTGGGAGTGCGACGCCAGCGACGAATTAGGCACCGATGGCCTTAAAGGGTGGTGCAAACGCATAAAAATTGTGCGCGAATCCGAGCTACCTGTTATATCTACCGGGAAACGGGTAGAATTCGCAATCCGTTGCGCGCGGCAAGTTTATACCGGCGCAGACTGGCGCGCATGGGCCGACCGGTGGTTGGCAGGCGACGCCGCCGCTCGTAAATATGACGCCTCCGCCCCCTTCTCCGCCTCCGCCTCCTCCGCCTCCGCCGCCTCCTCCTACGCCTCCGCCGCCTCCTCCTACGCCGCCGGCTCCGCCTGCTCCGCCTTCGCCGCCTACTCCGCCTACGCCGCCGCCGCCGCCGCCTACGCCGCCGCGCGTGCCGCGCGTGCCGCCGGACGAAGGCTAATCGAAACCGCCCTCGCAGAAACATTTATAGGAGAGATCAAATGAAAATCCGCGAATACCTGACTGACGTAGGCTACCGCACGAAAGATGTGCCGCATCTGGTGCTGGCCGATCCGTCGATCATCGGCGCAGAAGTTGCGCCCGGCGACGCCTGTATCGTAGGCGCTAGGTATTGCAGCAAAATTCTATCCGACGGCTCGGTGATCGATTGGATAGATTACGCCAACTGCGTCGGGGTAGGCGGCCTGTTACGCGGTAGCGTTATCGCGCGGACCAAAAACCTCAAAAACGGAAAAGTTTCCGCGATGCTCCCGCGCGACGCGCTCTATACGCTGCGGCTGTCTCGGATCACGTTAACGCAAGTTGCGTTCACGAACACCCGCGACAACTCAACCTTTCAGCCCGCTATTTTTTGATGTCGCAACACCACCGCGCCCAGCGGTATCTGGGCAACACCCCACCGCCGGTGTCGAGCCGAGTATTACGCCCACAATAGCATAGTGCCCCAATACTCCCGCCGCAACACCCAACCGATGCGCCCGGAATCCTACCACCGCATCGCCCGGCTGCTGCGGGAGATCGCCGACGCGCTGGATGCCGCTGCACTCGCTCAGGATCGCCACCAGCGTGCCGCGCTAACCAGCCGGCTGCATGGCCTGGCCAAATCATCGCGGGCGTGGTGGCAACGCCACCACGCCACGATAACCGGCACTCTGCATATCGAGACCGAGTATGAGCGCACCCACCCCGGCCGAGATTAAATCCGCCCGCGCCAAAGTCGGCCTGACGCAAACTCAAGCTGCGGCGCTGCTTGACTTCGGCCAGGTTTCGTGGGCGCGCTATGAGTCCGGCGCCCGCAGCCTGCGAGCGCATGAGTGGCGGTATTGGCTGCACGTCGCCGGAATTCTGCGCATTCCATTCGGCAAAAAATAAAATTTTACGCTTTCGCCGTGACCCTCACCCACGGCATTTCGTGGCCGGCCATGATGCCGCGATGCGTGACTTCGACGTTTGCCCAACGCCGTAGCTGATAGCGCATTAAGCGCGCGTGCGCATCGCTGACGTACCCCTCAAGAGATCTTACACCGCACTCCTGCATTACCCGTCGGCCGAATTCGGCAAAATGCGTGTAGAAGTCTTCGCCGCTGAATGCATAAATCATACCCACGTCGCCGTAAACAAACACTTGGCACGATGCGCGGTAGTTTACCTGACTGTCATCGTCCAAAATAATTACGGAATACTGACGCGGAATTACCTCGTACCTCATTTATTTTGCGTGAAACATTTGCGGCGGCGTCGCATAAATCAATCGCTCGAACCTGTCTTTGCCGGTCACAGGCGCCGACTTGAGGCTGTGCGGCAACCACTGCAAATTACGCACAGCATCGCAGCCGCCGACTGCCAGCGGTATCACGTGATCGATTGCCCATCCCGGGCAAGCGCCCGTTGAACGCCCCGTCTCCGGGCACGGATACAGGTTGCGAAACGCGATCAACACATCGGCCCGGCGCAGTATTGAGCCGTCCACGGTACGCTTGATGGGGCCCGGACACCTGCGAGTCTCCTCAAACGCGGATTGGGGGTACGCCGTTGCGCAGCCCACAATCAGGATCGTCAACATCGCCAATAATTTACGCATCGGATTCACCCCGTCATCACCCAAACAACACCAATCACACCTAGAATTGCCAGCACCGTAAGCACACTCGCCACGGCGAACGAGTTATAAAAAAGCCACATTCCCAGCGGCGGTAAAACCTTGCTGCGCATCCAGCACTCGATAACCGCCAGCCGCATACAGATCGCGTACAACAGGCCCCGCGCGGCCGCCTTCACTTGACCAACCCCGTGAGTGCTGCCGCAGGGCTGGGTGCCGCCCCAATCGGCAACGCGCATTCCGCGTGGACGTCGACGATCATGTTGTTGCCGACGCGATCCGATTTCACCGCGACCCGGTGGCAATACTCAAACGACGGCAGGCTTCCGACCACCGCCGTGCACCCTGACAGTGGCAACAACAGAAATGCCATCGGTATTTTCATTTTTTCCGAAACCCTATAATCTGATCGAGCTTCCCGTCCATGCGATCCAGCGACGCGGTAATGCGCGCCTCGGCGCGAATCGCTTCGTTGTCTTGCCGCGCATCGAGCTTTGCCTGATGCGCCCCCATTTCCGTTACCGTATTTTTTAGCGCGTGGTGATCAAAATAAAAAGCCGCGGCCGCCCACACCACGGTAAGCGCCTGCGCAATAAATGCAAGAGTCACGCTTATCGGGACACGCAGGTTGGTGCCTTCATCAAGTTTTATCATATGCCTCAGCCTGATTTATTCCGCAGGCGCCGGCAGGCATGCAAGCGGCGGTATCACTTTATCCTGGTTGCAAACTTCGGGTGCGCGTGCTGCGCATCCCGACACGATCATCAGCACCACAATCGCAACAGCAAATATTTTTTTCACGGCATGCTCCTTTTAAAAATTAAACAGAAATCGTCGAAATCAACGCCGCGACTTCCGCGCACTGCGCGGCAGTCATCGGGCGGCGCCCTCGTCCTATGCACAAAAAACACTGATTTCGCGATGGCTCGTACCAAAATTTGTCGCAAGTAAAACTCAAGCTCAAAGTTTGATTGAACTGCCCGCTCACCGCGTCGTTGTCGACAAAGCCTTGGTGGATCGCCGCTTCATAAATCAGCTTCACGCCAGTGTGCTCACGGCCATACCATCGGCAAAAAACTGATTACCCCTACCCAGCAGCAACGCAATCACCTGCTGATCCCGCGCAACGATAACGCCCTCACCTGATGTCTCAAAAAAATTCAGGCTCAGAACCTCGTGGAAATTTCCATCCGCGCGCAGCACGCTCATGCCGCGCTCCAATTTCAGCAGCCGCTTCGGGTCTGCGATTTCGCAGCATGATTCGATAATGCCACTGTGAGATTTCACCGCACGCCGCTTGCCGTGCGAATGCATCACGTAAGATTCAGGCGATGGCGCAGCCCATCCATAGCCGTATCGTTTTTCGTCAACCACAAACAAATGCCCCGGCGTACACGCGGCGGCATCAACCCCCACCATCGCGCGATTACCGAGCGTGTTTGTCCAAATGCCGATTACCTCATCACATGCGCCATCGGGCCGCTTTACAAAATCGCCGAGCCGTATGTCGCGCAGATATTTGTTACTGCCGTCGCACATCAAGATCACACTATCCGGATGCAGCGAGCTACCGCCGGGAGTTGTATACGTCACATTTTTTACGCTCAGCGTATCGCCAATGAGCGACACATCAATGTGATTCGCGCCGGTACCCTCAATCACCTGCGTGTTGGCCCCGACAATTTGTCGGAACTCAAAATTCTGTGCATTTTTTTGCTTGAACACACCAACACCGGATGCACCGACGTTGGAGGCAGTGTTGACTTCGCCGCTGGTGACCGTGCACACAACGCTGCCGCCGGAAAAAGCAAGCCCCGTGCCTACCGACAATTCCTCGATCTCGCCACTGCCGCCAGTAACGCGGCCCAGCAGGCGCGACGCGCTCATGGTGACGCCGCTTGAGCCTGCCGCCCCCGCAAGCGCACGACTCGCCGGATTGAAATTACCCGCGTGCCAGAATTTTTTGAACGATCCTTCCGACCATCCGCCTACGCCTATTTCGTTGCTGAGATTCAGCCCAAAGTAAGTCGCAAAAATTCCGGGGCGATGAAACGCCATGTAAGGACTTGATAATCCATCTGCCGATTTAATCGAAAACTGTTCGTACCCTCCTGCGAGGCCGTTAATGTCCCCCGAAGTTGCCTGCGGATAAAAAGAACCAGTCATTTGATCGCCGGCCTGGTTGAGCGGCGTGTACCCCAGCCGCGCTGGAATGTTGGTGTAGTACGCGGCCCCCTGTCCGGAGAATGTTGACACGTTGATGCTGTAACTGGCGGACAACGCCGCCCACGTAGAGCCATTAAATTTTTCGCTGTATGACAACGCACTATTCCAACGAATCGCCCCTGTCGGCAAATTAGCGGGCGACGACGTTGCCGGATCAAGCCCGCGCGCCAAATCAGCGGCAAGCCCGGTAATCTCCCCCGGCCACGCGAGATAGCCATCTTCTTTGATCGGTTTTGCAAAGTCGCTCATATCAGTATCCGTCCGCTGTCCACCCGGCCGAGAATCCACCTACACGCGTGCCGGAAGAACTGTTGTGAAATTCAAAATCAAAATAAGTCGGGTTTGGCCCGGATGGCAATGAAATAACCGGGATCACCAGCGACGATGTATTGATGGCGTTTACGGAAATATTCGTAACAGATAAAAATGGTAGATCGAAATAAACCCTATTCATGGCCCCGGAAGAATTTACGCTTGCCACCGATCCGGTGTCATGCCTTCGGCGCGTAAACAATTTTACGTTGATGCGGCTTATTTTTGCGATGTCAATGCCGCCGCTTGCGATATGCACACGGAATAAAACATATCTGAACCCGGACGCAAAAATTTCGTTCACGTTGACATTGTTTTCCCAAGTCGAGCCGTCCGCCGAAGTGGCAATGTCCGTCAAAATGTCCGGCGCGCCAGAAATATCCTGCGAAGTTACCGTCACCTTAATCGTCGTTCCCGGCACCATCGCTCCGTAATCAATCAACTCCTCGTAGTACCCGCTCGATGCAGCTGGCTGCAAATACAAGGGGTAGCCAGCGTTGATTTGATCGTTCGGGGAGTTCCACCCGCGCAACGCAAAGTGCTGCTCCCACGTCTCGCTTGCCGGCAGCGGCAAAAACAGCGCACCGCTTTCCAGCAACGCACTGCTCAGCGTGCCGCCGAAATTACTATCGTAATCATCGCGAAAGACGTAATCAGGTGGCGCCGACACCACCGCCGTAACCATACCTGGCGCGCCCTCGTTGCCGGCGGTGTCAACCTCGATCACACTGTACGTGTAATTCCCTTGTTGCTGGCGGATGTCGGTCGTGAACAGTCCGTTTTTTTCCCCGATGGGAGCGCCATCGCGAAACACGCGCGACGTAAGCAGCGGCAGCGTGCGCCGCTCATCGTCCCAAAACAACATCACCGTGTTATCGATCACTTGCGCCGTGAGGTGCGGTGCACCCGGCGGCGCGACGGTGACGCTCGCGCCACCGGCAGCACCAACGTTGCCGGCGACGTCGACGGCCGCCACAAAAAATTGCCGCGTCGCCGAGAAATCCGCGTGCAGCACAAACCTGAATCCGCTCGCCGCACCAAATGGCGACCCGGCCGCATTGTTGATCAGCACGCCACCGGCGAACGTCGCGCCATGCCGCAATTCGTAGTGATCGATTTTGTACAACGCC
>JAYVQD010000578.1:0-3463 GCA_043777275.1 Nitrosomonadales bacterium | reverse complement strand
CCCGTGGTTACCATGGCGATTGTGGCGATTATGCTTTGCTAAGACGTTATGAGCGGGCACGCAAGGAAGATGTGTTGAGTATGCAGCTTGCGACCGATGGCTTGCAGAAACTTTTCGCGTCGCGGGCGGTCTGGCTGTCACGTGCGCGTAACCAGGGTGTGCGATGGGTGGACAGCCTGCCGTTAATCAAGAAGTTGCTGGTCAAGCATGCCGTGGCCTGAGGTTTTGCGGTGTTGCGCCGAATGTACGAATAGTACGAATAAAGGAAGCGTATGAGAATTTTACGATGGAAAGCCATTCCCCTGCTCGCAACGATACTCGCGCTGGCCTGTTTTGGCGTGCGCGCGCAGGATGTGGACGAAGCCCGGTTGCGGCAGGCGCTCCAGGCGAAGTTTCCGAAACTCGTCGTGGAGTCTGTGACGCGCATGCCGTTTAACGGATTGTATGAAGTCGTGATGGGCAGCGAAGTGGTTTACACGGACATCAAGGCCGAGTTCATGATGGGCGGTACGCTCTACGACATCCGCAATATGCCCGCGCGCAATATCACGCAGGAAACCACCCAGAAGCTCGCGTCGAAAGCGCTCACCTCGTCGCATGATTCGGCCATCAAAATGGTGCGCGGCAATGGCAAGCGGGTGATCTACACCTTTGAAGACCCGAACTGCGGTTATTGCCGCGAACTCTACAAAGAGTTCGGCAAGATGAACGACATCACGGTCTACACCTTTCTGCTGCCGATACTGTCGCCGGATTCGCGCGAAAAATCGGTCGCGGTTTGGTGCTCCAAAGACCGTGCCAAGGCGTGGGATCAGTTGATGACCAAGGCTGCGCTCACCGAGCAACCCAAGCCGTGCGATGCGCCGCTGGAGAAAAACGCGCAGTTGGCGCAGCGCTTCAATATTCGCGGCACGCCCGCGATATTTCTCGCCAACGGCCAGCAGCTCGGCGGCTATGTTCCCGCCGCGCAGATTGAGCAGGCGCTCGGCAAGAAGTAACCGCCGGTGGGACCGTTCGAGTTCAATCCGGCGCAGCGGCGGCTTGCCGTTGCACTGGGTTTTTCAGCGCTGCTGCATGCATGGCTGATGGAAAGCCACTACGGCAAAGGCATGGCACGCCGTCACGCGGGTGATGCGTCCATCGCAGCGCGTATTTTGCCCGCGGCGGCGCCAGCATCCTTTGCGCTACCGGATCAAACGACGCCGGGTTTGGATGAGCGATTGGATGAGCGCCGCGCGCCGGTGTTGCGTGCGGCTGCGTCTGCGCCGGTATCGAACCTGCCGCAAATAGCGATAGCAACCACCGGTGCGACGCAGACGCGTACTTCTACCGGCGCCGACACGGCGCAGTTGCAGCCCAGCGACCCGACGTACTACGCCGTGGGCGATCTGGATGTGTTTCCCAAAGCGTTGGTGAAGCTTGATCTGAATGAGGCTCTGGCTGCCAACCACCCGTCAGCGGCGGCGGGCACCGTGCGGGCCACCGTGTTGATCGACGAAGCCGGCGTGGTTAATGCGGTGCGCGCCGTGCAGGGCGTCGGTGGCGCGGCCAGCGACATTGAAACTGCGGCACGCGAATTGTTGCTGCGCACGCGCTTTACGCCGGCGCGCAACAAGGACGGCCGTATCGTCAAGGCGCAAGTGCTGGTGGCGCTCGACTTCGACACGCGCGCCGCGCCCCATTCGCGCTGACGTTCATTGCGCGGATTACTTATGACTTAGGGGCGCCGTTGCGCGGCGGCACCTGCGCGGCGAACGTTTTCGGCAGTAGCACCCACATGCGCAGCGATTGCTGCATGCGCCCGGCTTCGCGTGTCGCCAGCTCACCACTGCCCCAGAAAAAATCCGCACGCACCACGCCCCGTATTGCACCGCCGGTATCCTGCGCCAGCATCAGGCGCTGCAGCGGTTTGTCGGTGTTGGGCCAGGTGGTGGCAATGTGCACCGGAACGCCCAACGGCACGTAACGCGGGTCAATCGCGATACTGCGTTGCGGCGTGAGCGGCACGCCCAGCGACCCGGGCGGGGCGCTCCCATTGCCTTGCAATTCACGAAAAAATACGTAGCGCGGGTTGTGGTTGAGCAGTTCGGTGAGCCGGGTGGGATGGGCGCGCGTCCAGGCCTTGATGCCTTGCATGGAAGCGCGCTCCAAGGTGAGGTCGCCGCGCTCAATCAGCACGCGCCCGATCGAGCGGTAGGTGTGGCCGTTGTGTCCGGCAAATCCCACGCGCATGACGCCGCCTTCGTCGAGCGCGATGCGTCCTGAGCCCTGCACTTGCAGAAAAAACAGATCGATCGGGTCTTCGACCCACGCGATTTCTTTGCCGCGCAAAGGCGCTTCGTCGCCGTCGATGGTGGCGCGGGTGTGGTAGGGCACGACGCGCTTACCCTCGATGCGCACGCGCGGCGCGGTGGTTCTCAAGTCAGGCGCAAGCTCGCCCAACTCCAGCGCCAGCATGTCGTCCGGCAGGCCATACACCGGATATTTGTTGCGCGCGGAGGGCTTGCGGCTGCCGCGCAACGTGGGCTCGTAGTAACCCGTGATGAGACCCTCGGCCACGCCGTCGGCGCCGGCCAGGCGATAGGGCTTGAAATGCGTTTCAAAAAAAAGTTTCGCGGCGGCGGCGCCTTTGACCGCGGGCGCTGCTTCGCACACCTCGCGCCACGCGGATTGTTTGGTCAACACACGGCAACCCTGTAACAGCGCCGGCAGCGCCTCGGCGTGGTTATCTTGCTGCCAGCCTGACAATTCCGCCCACGTGACCGCAGTCAGGACCGACGCGAGGACGGAACCAGGCACAGAAGCCAGTGCGCGCGCGGCGTCATCCGGCGTCTCGGGCTTGGTTACGGGTGGTGCGGCGGTGATGGGCGCCGGGGCTGCTTTTGTTGGTGTTGCCGGTGGTGCGGCCGGAACAGGCGTGGCGGACACGGGTGGTTTGGCCACCGGTGCCACTGGTGCCACCGGCGGCTTCGGCGACTCGCAGGCGCTGGCCATCATCATTAGCGTGACCGCGAGGATGCACTTGCAGGATTGGATTTTCCGCGCCGGATCGTTCATGATGGGGCGACAGTATAAGGGCAACTGAGTAAGCAACTGAGTAAGCAACTGAGGCAATGGAAATTTTATCGTGGTTTTTGCTGGAAGCGCTCGCCGCCACGGCGCTGCTGGCGCTGGTGGTGTGGTGGACGTGGCCGCGTCCGCCTAAAGACGATGATCAGAACGGCGATCAGAAAGAATAAGCGCCGCGATCAATGTCTGCGTTAATGGTTTAGTGCAGTACGCGCGGCATCGACAGCGTGAATTCCGGTATTACCACATCGAATTTTGTGCCGTCGTCCGCCACCATCTGATAGCTGCCTTGCATGGTGCCCACGGGTGTGGCGATGGCCGAGCCGCTGGTGTATTCAAAACTCTCGCCCGGACGCAAATGCGGTTGTTCGCCGACCACCCCTTTGCCGCGCAC
>JAYVQD010000577.1:0-13661 GCA_043777275.1 Nitrosomonadales bacterium | reverse complement strand
CGTAACTTAACTTTTAAGGAGATCTTGCAATGAGAAAGCCGTTGTTACTCACGTTACTGACCACGCTCGCGCTGAGTGTGCCGTACGCCTCCGCACAGCCTGTGATCAAACCTGAATCTAAGTTAATGGCACCCGCCATGGATATGGACAAGCACATGCCCCATATGCAGGAGAACATGAAAAAAATGCAGCAGCAAATGGACAAGATCCGCAAGACGACGGATCCGAAGGAACGCCAGAAGCTGATGCAGGAGCACACCCACGCGATGCAGGAAAACATGAAGATGATGCGGAGCATGGGCGGCCCGATGATGACGGGCAGCGGCCAGCCCGGCGGCACGATGATGGGCAAGAAAGACGGCATGACGGATGGCGACATGATGAAACGCCACGAAATGATGGAAAAACGCATGGACATGATGCAGATGATGATGGAGCAGATGATGCAGCGTGATCAAATGATGCAGCCCATGCCCGTCAAATAGCTGCGAACTTTGATTCTGCATTTAACCAAGGAGCGAATACGATGCGCAAATCAACAACCGGCTCGACTGTAATCCTCGCAGCAGCAGCAACTGTGTTTTATTCAATTGTTACTGGCAGCGCCGTCGGATTGGACGCAGCGCTAGCAGCGTCCTCCAAAGTTGTCAGCCCGAACCTCGCGGCCCAGACCATCAGTGCCCGCGGGGTGACGGTCAAAGTTACACCCACGAACATGGCCAGCAACGCAGGCAGTTGGGAGTTCGCCATCGTGCTCGATAGCCACAGCGCGGAGATGAACGACGATCTGGTGAAATCATCGTTGCTGCTCGATGGAGCCGCTGGACGCTTCGCCCCGGTTGGGTGGGACGGCGCCCCACCAGGAGGCCATCACCGCGAAGGCGTGCTGCGGTTCAAGCCTGTTTCTCCGCAGCCGCAGTCGATTGAACTGCAAATCACGCGCGCCGGCGAAGACGCACCGCGCTCATTCCGCTGGCAACTCAGATGAAATCACAGCGCCCAACCTATAGTCCCGTCCTTTAAAAGGAGCGATTTATGAACCATGAACATCAGCACGAGCCGGATCGCAATAAGAAAACGCAATCCAGGGCGAAGTGGGTATTTACCGGTTTCCTCATCATCGCTGCATTTTTTCTTGCCACCGAGCACAGGGCACACCTCTCCGGGTGGCTGTCGTCCTATGGGATATGGCTGTTGGTGCTTGCCTGTCCCTTAATGCACCTGTTCATGCATGGTGGCCACGGTGGACATGGCGGGCATGGCAGCCATCGCGATGACGGCGCTGACAAGTCAGACACACAATCCAAGGAGCCAAAGAAATGACTTCATCGGAACCCTCGGCATACGGGCTGTGGTCACTCGTGATCATTAACTCGCTAGTGTTCATAATTTTTGCGTTCAGCTTCGCCAAGCCGCAGAGTTCGCGCGACTGGCGCTCTTTCGGCGCGTTCTCGGCGTTCCTCGTAGCGCTGTTTACCGAGATGTACGGCTTTCCGCTCACGATCTATCTACTCTCCGGATGGCTGACGTCCAAGTTCCCCGGCATTGATTTTCTTGCCCATGATGCGGGGCACTTGCTCGAAGTCATGTTCGGGTGGCGCGGCAATCCTCATCTCGGACCGTTTCATCTACTCAGCGCGGTGTTTATAGGCGGCGGTTTCATCCTGCTCGGGTCAGCCTGGAAAGTGCTTTATGCAGCGCAGCGTCAGCATAAATTGGCGATCACAGGAGCCTACGCTCGCGTGCGTCACCCACAGTACGTGGGCTTCATCCTCATCATGTTCGGCTTCCTGCTGCAATGGCCGACGCTGATCACGCTGGTGATGTTTCCGATCCTCGTATTCATGTACAGGCACCTTGCACTGGCCGAGGAGAAGGAAGTACGCGCGCAGTTTGGTGAGGAGTACGTACGGTATGCAAGCAAGACGCCGGCGTTCATTCCGCGCTGGTCTTCGCTCTTCATGGAGAAAAAAACCACGTAAAAAGCGGGCGTGATTTCAGACCACGCTACCATCCAAAGAGATCATGTTCCCGATAAATATCGATTAAAAACATATGCTTACGTTAACTTCAGCAATGATCGCATTCGAAATTTCGACAGCATCCGTAGATATGCACGTTCAATACCTTTTACTTTTTGGAGAAAAACAATTAACAAAGTTAGGGCAATACCGGCAATGTTGCTTTCGCTAAGCCTTAGCAGTTGCGGCTTCAACACATTACAAACCAACGACGAGCGAACTAAGTCGAGCTGGTCCGAAGTAGTGAATCAGTACCAACGCCGCGCGGATCTGGTACCCAACCTGGTGGCTACCGTAAAGGGCTTCGCCGCCCAGGAAAAAGAGGTGTTGCTGGGTGTCACCAACGCCCGCGCCAAAGTCGGCAGCACTCAGGCGACCCCGGCACTCCTCAGTAGCCCTGAGGCGTTTGCCAAATTCCAGGCAGCGCAAGCAGAGATGTCAGGCGCCCTCTCGCGGCTGCTCGCGGTATCCGAAAATTATCCACAATTGAAGTCAGACACGCACTTCCACCACCTCCAGATACAACTGGACGACACCGAAAACCGCATTTCAGCCGCGCGCAATAGCTATATCAAGGCGGTGCAGGATTACAACGTGCGGGTGCGCTTTTTCCCCTCTAACCTGACGGCGATGGTGTTCGGCTACAAAACGAAGCCCAGCTTCGCGGTAGATAACGAGAAGGAAATTGCCAAGCCGCCTACCGTAGAACGCGGCGCCGCACCTGCCAGCCCGCAAGGCGGGGCTCAGGGCGCGGCCAAGTGATAGGGAGAAACACTGCAAGAGCGTCATTGCTTGCATTGACGCTTTTGCGTAGCGGTGAAGTCGGTGATGCGGCCGGTGAAAGGCGGGGCCGCGATTTGTGCCTCAGCTATAAAAGACCAGCGCAACATGCCGCGCCGATGTAAATATCGAACAGATACGAGGACGCGCTTATGGCTCCGGAATTCGATATGAAGAAGGTTACAACGCCGCTCTTGCTTCACATGCTGGGGAAGGAGTTGCGATTCCCGAGATTATTTATTCTGCGCTGTAAGTTCACGCTCGGTCGATTCAAAAAAACAATCGACAAGCAATTTCCACCCGCACTGATTGAGCTCGCCGGCCTACCCGCTTGGGTCTATTTGAACCTCAGAAAGAAAATTGGCCAACACCGGGCATTCGAGATTCTGCGTGTCGCGCTGTTAACCGGTGGCACGGCCACGCAGAACCTGCAGTTCGATACCGTTCACAAAGAGCGAAATTTCAAGAATTTCTCGGAATTGGAGATTGAGAACAACCGCACAGGCCTGGTTCGCTGGAACACGATGGAAGTCGTCGAGCGCTCCGCGCGGCGCTTCGAGATCAAGGTCACGCGCTGCATGTTTCATGAATTTGCAATCGCTGTAGGCGTCCCGGAGCTGACGCCCGTCGTCTGCCAGATCGATAACGCGATGTTCAATTCCTACTTGCCGGACGAAATGACGTTTGATCGCGGCCTCCCTGGTGGACGGATTGCGGATGGCAGGCGTGAATGCAATTTTGTCTGGGAATTGCACAAGCGACCTGACCCGCACTTCGAAGGCCGCAATGTCTGATCAATCGTTTCCTTTTCACGATGAAAGTACAGCACTGTCCCACGCGCCGGTCGCTCTGGTCTTCGCCTATCTGGACGATCCAAAGGCATTGGCAGCGCATATGGGCGAGTCCTCGATGATGATGCTGGGCTCGCGCATGTCGATAGACGTCGATGCCAATGGCGGGCGCGTGATCGGATCAAAAATTCGCATGTGTGGAAGCATGATGGGCATTCCCCTCTCACTGGAAGAGGTGATCACTGAGCGCCAAGCTCCCTACAGAAAAGTGTGGGAGACCGTCGGAACTCCGAACCTCAAGGTCATGGCACATTACCGCATGGGTTTCGAGTTGTCGCCCAAAGTCGATTCATCGCTAGTACGTGTTTTCATAGACTACAGTTTGCCGACCAAGGCGCCAGGATCCTGGCTTGGCCGTTTGCTCGGCGGCATCTACGCGCACTGGTGCACGAAGCAGATGGCCGACGATGCCGCCATGCATTTCAACTCAAAAATGGCCGAAAGCGCATGAGGTACTACGGGGTCCGGTTTTCTTCCGCGAACAGTCTGTCTAATCATCACTCATAGGAGGTATCAACAATGACCCAATTGGACGTAGCAAAGTCCTGCATCGCAGGCGCAAGTATCGCATCGCTGTCAGTGGCCATGCTGGCCGCACCCGGGCCGGCACTCGCTGCCGCGGGGAAGGTGTACGTCGCCGATGAGGAGGCGGGCACCATCAGCGTCATCGATGCGGCATCCTTCAAGATGATCCGCAGCATCCCTGTCGGTCAGGGCCCGCACAATGTCCAGGTCGCGCCCGACGGCAAGCTGGTGTGGGTCACCAACAACGGCGAGCCCGGCAAGGCAGCCGAGCAGAAGGCGCACACGGGGATGTCGAAGTCCGATCACGGGGCGACGGCGGGTAGTGGAGCGGTCTGGGCTATCGATACGTCCTCGGACGCGGTGATCGCCAAGGTGGCGGTCGGCAAGCATCCCGCCCACGTCGTCGTGGCGCCCGATGGCCGCTACGCCTATGTTACCAACGGCGGCGCGAACACCGTCAGCGTGGTGGACACCTCGGCGCGACGGGTCGTCGAAACGATCGCGGTCGGCGCCTCCCCGCACGGCATCCGTGTCAGTCCGGACGGCAAGCAGGTTTGGGTGGCCAACCTGAAAGGCGGCACAGTCTCGGTGATCGACACCCAGACACGAAAGGAGATCGCCCAGATCGCCGTCGGGAAGGGTCCCGCGCAGGTAGGCTTCACGCCGGACGGCCGGCTGGGTTTCGTGTCGTTGTCGGAAGAGAACCAGGTCGCGGTGATCAATCCGGCGAGCCGCAAGGTGATGAAAAAGGTGTTTGTCGGAACGGTGCCAATCCAGCTATACGCCACGCCCAACAGCCGGCTCCTCCTGGTTGCCAACCAAGGGACGCGGAAAAAGCCCGGCAGCACCGTCAGCATCATTGACCTTGAAACCTTCAAGGCTGTGGCGACGGTCGAAACCGGAGCAGGGGCGCACGGCGTAGTGGTCAATCGCGATGGCCGCCATGCCTTCGTGACCAACACCTACGCGAACACCGTCTCGGTTCTCGATATCGGCGCACGGAAGGTCGTCTTCACAGTACAGGTCGGCCGCGCTCCCAACGGTGTCAGCGTAACGCCGTGACGTTGGCCTGCCTGGCGGAGGGAATATCGCTCATACACACGCAAATAATTTGAAGTACGACCAGGCGGCGTGCTTTGATAACTTTCGATATTGATATCAATCGTCATGACTATCAAAAATGAAAACAACAACTTAAGGATCAACTCCGCGCCCCCTGCGGGCTTGTCCCGTGCCACTATGGCTGCGCTCGTGCTCGCCGTGTTCACGGTGTCGGTCGGCTTTGGCGTGGTGCTTCCGCTTCTGCCCTACCTGATCGAGCGGCTGCTGGGAACGGGAGTAGAGGCTGCGCAAATTTCCCGCCACACGGGGCTACTGACCGCGGTCTACACCCTCTCGCTTTTCCTGTTTGCGCCACTATGGGGCCGACTATCGGATCGACGCGGCCCGCGTGGCGTGCTGCTTGTGGGGCTCATCGGTTTCGGCGTGACCATGCTGGTCTTCGCGTTCGTCGAGAGTCTCGCCGCGGTTTACGCCGAACGCTTCTTAAGCGGTGTGTTCGCCGCAGCAGTGACGCCGGTGGCCGCAGCTGTCATCGGCAACCTAGCCACGACTGAGCAAGGTCGCGCCCGTCTGCTTGCGTTCGGCAGCATCGCCAGCATTACCGGCTTCCTGCTCGGACCGATGCTGGGGGTGTTCGTTACGCGCTTTGCGGCGGATTTGTTCACGCTCGCCATGCCGGCCGGATCGATCGCGATTCCGCTCGCGGCGACAGCGCTGCTCGCCTTTCTCGCGGCCTGTGCTGTGGCGTTTGCCGTGCCAAGTAACAAGGTCCGCGCTCGGTCAAAAAAGACTGCAAGGGACTCGGGTGAAACGGCCGCGTGGCTGGTGCCGAAGCTGCTGGTCCTTACCTTCATCGTTTCCACCGGCGTCGGGGTCTTCGAGGTCGGGCTTGCGCTGCGCGGCAAGCAGGAACTTGCCTTGACCCCGTACCAGATCGCGCTGATGTTCACCGAATGCAGCTTGGTCATGCTGGTGATGCAGGCAATCGTATTCTCGCCCTGGTTCAGGCCGGACGCCACCCGCTGGCTTATCGCGCCCGCGCTAGCGGTGCTGGCGGCCGGGCTGATGCTCGTGCCAGTGGCGTCGAATTTTACGATGATGCTTATCGTCATCGGAGCGGTCGCGGCCAGCGCTGGCATCCTCTCGCCGATCCTGACCTACTGGATCTCGGCGAAAGCCGGGAGCGCTCAAGGCTGGGAACTCGGCAAGCAGACGGCAGCCGCCAGCCTTGGGGTAACTGTCGGCTCGGCGGCAGGCGGTCTCCTCTTCAATGTCGCCGCCTTGCCGGGTGCTTCGTTCATCCTGAGCGCGGGGCTTGTCATACTGGGCTTCGTGCTCAGCCTCGGGTTGCCGCATCTGCTAGTGCTGACCAACGCGGCCCGCCCAGGATATGTTCCTGCAAAGTCTTTGACGAATCGCAAATGATTTTAATTAAGTATTTGATTTTGAATGACATTTTGTGCACTACCTTCATGTCGGCTTGCGCGCACAGTCCAATTACTTCACTCACATTCCAAAGGAGCACTCATGTTCAAGCACATTCTGATTTGCACCGACGGTTCAGCAATATCCAACAAGGCCGCCAAGGCCGGTATCGCGCTCGCGCGTGCTCTCGGCGCAAAAGCCACAGCGTATTGCGCAGTCGAACCGATGCAACCGATTTACGTTCAAGGCTATGCGTTCGACCAGAAAGTGATTGAAGGGATCGAGCAGCACGCGCGTGGCGTAGCGCAGAAGCGCGTCGACGCGATCGGCAAGATGGCGAAGGCGGCTCGCGTTCCCTTCACACCGGTAGTGACGAAGAATTCGACTCCATACGACGGAATCATCAATGCTGCGAAAAAGCAAAAGTGCGATGTAATCTTTATGGCATCGCACGGACGCGGCGGACTTTCCAGCCTGATCATGGGCAGTGTCACGCAGAAAGTGCTAGGCCACTCCAGGATACCGGTAGTGGTGTACCGCTGAAAACAGGTTGGCGCGACGGCACGGCAAGGTTACGGCATACAACACTGAGGATTCGTTATGGTACACAGCATGAATCTGTTCGCACGACACACTTCAGAAGCCCGATTACAACACGCCTACCCGAAAGCGCTTGGCGATGAGTGAATCTTTTAGCGTGCTGGCTGCAAGGATCAAACATCGGTCGGTTGGACTGCGTGCCGCTGAAGCACATAACGCAAATGATCAGTTGCCCTTCGCGTTCACGCCATGCGCCAGCGTCTCGATAATTGGGCAGGGAAGACCCGCTTTCGTATGCTCACAGGCGGCAATCAGGTGTTTGAGCACGCTTTCCATGCGACGCAGATCCGCGACCTTGGCCTCGATCTGCGCCAGGCGGGCATTTGCAATGTTGCGAACTGAGTTGCGATCCGAGCCGTCATGAAGACGCAGAAGCCCGGCAATCTCCTCCAGCGAGAATCCGAGTTCCTGTGCTTCTTTACAAACCGGATGCGATTAACGAGGTCGGCGGGATACTGGCGGAACCCGCCGCTTGTGGCCGGTATCGGCAGCAACATTCGCTGCTGGTAATAGCGAATCGTTTCTACCCCTACACCCGCAGCCCGCGCAAGGCGTCCGATAGTGAGCGAATTAGTAGCTGCCATAAAGTCCTTGACTCTGGGGTCAGCTACGGAGTTTATCGTTCCGGCGATTAATGGGATATATCTCAGGAGAAAATAATGAAACAGCATACTCATACGCCTTTATCAGAGCCACACTCACACGGCCCTAATGCGCATGATCACTCATCGGAAAGCGCAGCGTCAGTCGCGCTGAAAGACCCGGTGTGCGGCATGGCAGTAACGCCGCAATCGAAACACCAGCACGATCACCAGGGCACGACATTCTATTTTTGCAGTGCGAGCTGTCGCGCAAAATTCAGCGCCGATCCGGAGCGTTACCTTAAATCTGCGCAAGCTGCGCCTACCGGACACGAACATCATGCGCACGCGCCTTCTCCATCGACGGCATCCCCGATTGCCGACGCCAGCACCAACGTGGCGTACACCTGCCCGATGCATCCGGAGGTATTGCGTGATGCGCCTGGCGATTGCCCGCTTTGCGGCATGGCACTGGTGCCGATCGCTGGCACTGGCGAAGCCGACGATTCCGAGTTGCGTGATCTCACACGGCGGCTGTGGATCGGCACTGCGCTGTCGATCCCGCTGGTGGTGCTGGCCATGTCGCCGATGATCGGCATCCATGAACTGTTCGGCCTGCAGCCGCGGCAATGCGGCTGGGTCGAGTTTGTGCTGGGCACGCCGGTGGTGCTGTGGGTCGGCTGGCCGATCCTGCGCAAATTCTGGTTCTCACTCGTGCACCGCGCGCTCAACATGTACACGCTGATCGGCTTGGGGGTGGGTCTGGCCTACCTGTTCAGTCTCGCTGCAGTGTTATTCCCTGGCCTGTTCCCTCAGGAATTTCGCGAGCACGATGGCGCGGTAGGCACTTATTTCGAGGCAGCGGCAGTGATCGTGACGCTGGTGATACTGGGCGACTTCCTGCAATTGCGCGCCATGGGCCAGACCAGCCAGGCCATCCAGCAACTGCTGAAGCTTGCACCCAACCTCGCCTGGCGCTTGCGCGACGACGGTACCGAGGAACAAGTGCCGTTGGACACAGTCACGGTCGGCAACCGGCTGCGGGTGAAGCCTGGCGAGAAGGTGCCGGTGGACGGCACAGTACTCGAGGGCAGCAGCAGAGTGGACGAATCCATGATCACCGGCGAGCCGGTGCCGGTGGCCAAGGTTGCAGGCGGCAAGGTCACCGGCGCAACCGTGAACGGTAACGGCTCATTACTTATCCGCGCCGAGCGCGTGGGTGCAGACACGCTGCTGGCGCGCATCGTGCGTATGGTGGGAGAAGCACAGCGCACGCGCGCGCCCATCCAGCGGCTCGCCGATATCATCGCCGCGTACTTCGTGCAAATCGTGGTGGTCATCGCTATCGCGACGGCGCTCACCTGGTGGTTCTTCGGCCCGGAGCCGAGACTCGGCTACGCGCTTCTTAACGCAATAGCGGTATTGATCATTGCGTGCCCTTGTGCCGTGGGCCTTGCCACGCCGATCTCGATGACCGTCGCGATGGGCCAAGGCGCGCGCGCGGGCATCCTCTTCCGCAATGCCGAGGCGATCGAACGCATGCAGGATATCGATACCGTTGTCGTGGACAAGACCGGCACGTTGACGCTGGGCCATCCCGCACTCACTGATTTCGTCGCGGAAGGTATTGCGGAAAATGAAGCGCTCGCGCTCGTCGCCGGTGTAGAGCAACTCTCCGAGCACCCCATAGGGCTGGCAATAGTAGAGGGCGCAAAGGCGCGCGGGCTGACACCTGGGACGGCCACCGCATTCGAGGCAATAAACGGTCTGGGCGTAGTGGCTGAAGTCGATGGTAAGCGAGTGCTGGTTGGGAGCCGTGGCTTTCTGGACCAGCGCAATGTTGATACCGGGCGCTGGGAAGAGCGCGCCGAAGCCTGGCGTGCGGACGCCAAGACGGTAGTGTTTTTTGCGATTGACGGTAAGGCAGGAGGCATTGCGGCGGTGGCCGATCCGATAAAGGAAAGCACGCCCGATGCAATTGCGGCTCTCAAACGCGGGGGCGTGCGCATCGTGATGCTTACGGGCGATTCGCGCAGCACGGCTAATGCCGTCGCCCGGCAACTCGGCATCGATGAAGCGCTCGCCGAAGTGCTGCCTGAAGATAAGGCCGGGCACGTGAAGCGTTTGCAGGCCGAAGGGCGCAAAGTCGCAATGGCAGGTGATGGCATTAATGATGCGCCGGCGCTCGCACAAGCCGACGTCGGCATCGCCATGGGTACCGGCACCGATGTCGCGATGGAAAGCGCCAGCGTAACGCTGATCAAGGGCGACCTGCGAGGCATCGCGCGTGCTGCCGTACTGTCGCGCGCGACCATGCGCAATATCCGTCAGAACCTGGTGTTCGCATTCAGCTACAACGCGCTCGGCATTCCTGTTGCCGCGGGCGCCCTGTATCCGGCGTTTGGCCTGCTGCTCTCGCCGATCTTCGCCGGCGCGGCGATGGCGCTGAGCTCGGTATCGGTCGTGACCAACGCGCTGCGGCTTAACCGCGTCAAACTATGAACGGCGAGCAACCACAAATGAGATTACGGCCTATTAACTACGTCCGGCTGATCTGGTCGAGCCCATTCCTTTTGTCATGGCCTATGCGAAACGTGTTATCCCTGCATCACCGCATTGCCATGTTGTGGGAAAGTGTGTTTATGGCGCCGTTCGGACTGACGGAACCGTTGTTCGTAAGCGAGTACTGGGTACCGTCAATCCTGTTCGATCTGCCGCAAAGAACTGGTTTCGATATCAAAAGCATCGTTTTCAAGATCCAATGATCCCCAATATCGTTGTCAAGCAACTCTCCCGCGCACCTCTCGACCGTCAAGAGTATGAGATGTGCGAACACAAGGGCATCGGCCATCCCGACACAATCACTGATGCCGTGTGCGAAGCGGCAAGCAGGGAACTGTCGCTCACCTATCGCGCGCGGTTCGGCCAGATCATGCACCACAACCTTGACAAAGGATTGTTGATTGCCGGGAGCAGCGCGCCGCGCTTTGGAGGCGGCATGGTTACCGAGCCCATGAAGATTATTATCTGCGGCCGTGCCGCAATGCTGGGTGGACAGGTTGACGCACGGAATATTGCAGTCACAGCCGCGCATGGGTATTTACAGCAGCACATCCGCTGTGCCCCGGATTGCTTCAGGATCTCGGCTGAAATCAGGGATGGCAGCAAAAATCTCCAGGGCGTGATGCCTGGACGTGGAGAAACTGCCCTTTCCAACGATACATCCTTCGGTGTCGGTTTCGCCCCGTATTCTCGACTCGAACAAGCCGTACTCCTGCTCGCTCAGGTCCTGAAGTCTAATCCATTCCGGGTAATTTTCCCGGCTGCGGGTGACGATTTCAAGATAATGGCCTACCGCACAGCAAGCGATGGTGTGCCGGTGATCACGATCGCCCTTGCCATGATCGACAAGTACGTTGAGGGCACCGAACATTATTTTTCGTTAAAGCGGCAAATGCGTGAGTACTTTCTTTCATGCCTCGCAGTGCCTGCTGATATCCGGATTAATGCGTTGGATGACGCTGCCGCAACAGACGAGAACGGGATTTACCTCACAGTAACCGGATTAAGTGCCGAAATGGGTGACGACGGTCAGGTTGGACGTGGCAATCGCGTCAGTGGACTGATTACGCCGAACCGTTTGATGTCACTGGAGGCGGTAGCAGGCAAGAACCCGGTATCCCACGTTGGAAAGATATACAACGTCCTGGCTACGCTGATGGCACGCGACATTTACGACAAAGTCGAGAATGTTGAGGAGGTGAACGTTCAGCTTCTCTCAATGATAGGCAGCCCGATTCACCAGCCCCAGGCTACAGTGGTTGAAATGGCATTCGAAGACGGCATCACCCGCACACTGAGTGAACAGGCGCGAGAAATTGTCAATGATTGGTTGACGAACATCAACAAGGTTACCGATCTCGTATTGGAGAATCGCGTGGCCATCTTCTGATAAGCAAGGAAAACACATGGAAACGTCTTGGATGCTGAAAGCGGGTCTGACCGTCATTCTGATGACGCTGACTGGCGTCGGCGCCGCCGCCGCTGATTATTACAAGACGACTGGCAACGTCGCAGTCTACTTGGGGGTACTGCCAGCGGAAATAGTGATGGGGCATTCTCCGGTACACCCAGCGGGCAAGATGGATGGCGGGGTTCCGTCCGCCAAAAAACAGCACCACGTAGTTGTCGCGGTTTTCGATACGAAGGATGGCAGCCGCATCAACAATGCTGGCGTGACGGCTCGTGTAACCGAACTCGGGCTCGCATCGAACGAGAAGAAGCTTGAGCCGATGACGATACGTAACAATGGGGTCAGTCACGATAGCTTATGAGTAAATACGCTGAGGGATGGTTTTTGATATCGTGTCCGACCCCATTATTCCCCATTCGCCTTAGCCCCAGTAGCCTTCACCACTTTGCCCCACAAGCCATGCTGCGTACGGATGTAGTCACCAAACTCCGCAGGCGTACCCGGCACGGATGTTTGCGCCAGCGGTTGCAGGCGTTTCAGCACATCGGGTTCTTGTAACGCGCGCACGATGGCGGTGTTGAGTTTGGCGATCACATCGGCGGGTGTGGCGGCGGGTGCTACCAACCCGTACCATTCACGAGCTTCACCAAAATCCTTGAAGCCCGCTTCTGTCATGGTGGGCACTTGCGGCAGGCTGTCATCACGTTTAGCGCCCGACACCGACAGCGCGCGCAGTTTGCCCGCGCGGATATGCGGGGCGATGGGGCTGGGCACCGAGAACATGATGCCCACATGCCCGCCCAGCAGATCAATCACCGCCGGGCCTGCGCCCTTGTACGGCACGTGTACCATGTCCGTGCCCGTTGCCAGGCGAAAGAGTTCGCCCATCAACTGCGGGCCCGCAAAGGTGGAAGCAAAGGTGAGCTTGCCCGGATGCTGTTTCGCCAGTTGCGCGAGCTCTTTCATCGACTTGGCCGGCACTGACGGATGCAGCACGAGGATGTACGGCATCTCGGTGCCGCGCGTGATGGGCGCAAAATCTTTCAGCGTGTTGTAGCCGGGGTTGTCGTACATATGCGGGTTGATCACCAGCGCACCGGAGTGCCCCAACAGAAAAGTGTAGCCGTCGGGCGCGGCCTTGGCCGCAACCGCGGTGCCTAACCCGCCCTGCGCCCCCGCGCGATTGTCGATGATGACTTGCTGACCCCAGTATTCGGTGAGCTTGCCAGCCATGATGCGCGCCAGTGCATCGGTGCCGCCGCCCGGCGGAAACGGCAGGATAAAGCGCACGGCTTTTTCGGGGAAATCGGCGGCGGCACACAGATTGCCTGTGTTGATGAGAGTGCAGCCCAGCAAAACAGCAAGAAGATGGAGACACTACCATGGAGTCTCCGAAGTAGCGATTGGGACGTGGAATCTACTACACTCCCGATTCTTGGAGGAGAAACCATGAAGCACATCGTATGTAGCCTTTTTTTGACCGTAGTAATGGCGTTTACCGCACACGCTCAATACCCCACGCAGGCCCCCGCCGACGGGGTGGTGAAAGAGAAGTTTGTGCCGATACAGGTGACCGAGGTCGCGCCGGGTTTGTTTTTTCAGTATCACCATCAGGAGTCCAACAATGCCTGGCTGATCACCGATGAGGGCGTGATCGTAATCGACACCCGCCAACACCCCAAGCGCGCGGAGGAATTGCTGGCGGCGATACGCACGACCACAGACAAGCCCATCAAGTTTGTCATCAACACGCACGCGCATGGCGACCACTATTTTGGCAACAGCGTATTCAAGCGCGAAGGCGCATTGTTTCTTGCGCACCGCGACACGGCCATCATGATGC
>JAYVQD010000576.1:0-3465 GCA_043777275.1 Nitrosomonadales bacterium | reverse complement strand
CAAACATAATCCACCGATCAAGGCTATGTATGATCGCCTGATCAAGGCCGGCAAGCCGTTCAAGTTGGCGATGACCGCATGTATGAGGAAGCTGCTGATCATACTCAACGCTATGCTAAAAACAAATCAAACATGGAAAATTCAGCCTTCCTCTTGACACGGTTGCTCTCCCCGTTGACGGGGCGAGGGAATTACTTTTTCACTGGTTCACTTTTTCAAAACCTCATCACCCGCACAAACCAGCGTGCCGGCAATGACTTCATCTTCGCGGTTGATGTTGAACTCGCCGGTTTTTGCGTCAAGCATCAGGCCCAGAAAATTCAGCAGGTTGCGCGCATACAGCGCGCTCGAATCCGCTGCCACCAGCGCCGGAATATTCGCCACGCCGATCAGATGCACACCATGTTTGGTGACGGTTTTGTCAAGTTCCGACAACGGGCAGTTGCCGCCCTGCTCCACCGCCATATCGACGATCACCGAGCCGGGTTTCATGGATTTCACCATCGCTTCGGTCACCAGCACCGGCGCTGCGCGGCCCGGAATCAGCGCGGTGGTAATCACGATGTCGGCTTGCTTGATGCGCTCGGCGACGAGCGCCGTCTGACGCTGCACCCAGCCTGCCGGCATCGGGCGCGCGTAACCGCCAACGCCCTGGGCAATTTCGCGCTCTTCATCGGTTTCAAAAGGAACGTCGATGAATTTCGCGCCCAGCGATTCGACCTGCTCCTTGGTGGCCGGGCGCACGTCGGTGGCCTCAACCACCGCGCCCAGCCGCTTGGCCGTGGCAATCGCCTGCAGGCCCGCCACGCCCACGCCCATGATGACCACGCGCGCGGCTTTGACCGTGCCTGCCGCCGTCATCAGCATCGGCATCATCTTGCCGTAGGTATTGGCCGCCATCAGCACGGCTTTGTAGCCGGCGACGTTGGCTTGCGACGACAGCACGTCCATGCTCTGCGCACGCGAGATGCGCGGCAGCGCTTCCATCGCAAATGCATTAACACCGGTTTTCGCGATGGCCGCGAGGCCGTCTTTGTTATGCGGATTGAGCAGGCCGATCAGCGTTTGCCCGCTTTTTAAGTGCGCCAGTTCGGCGGCATCGGGGCCGCGCACTTTGAGCACGATGTCCGCCTGCGCGTAGACCTCGCCCGCAGTGGCGACGATGGTTGCGCCTGCCGCGCTGTATTGCGCATCGGGAATGCTCGCCGCCACACCCGCACCGGACTGAACCAACACTTGATGGTGCCCGGCTTTGGTCAGCTTGCCGATGGTTTCAGGCGAAGCCGCGACGCGTTTTTCGTGAGTCCGCGTTTCCGCGGGGATGCCAAACTTCATTGGAGTTCCCTGATTGTCTCTGACTGTAGCGGATTACTGCATAACGATTATTATAATAGAGCAATCATCGATAACACAAAAATATCAATTAAAACAAATACTTATAAGTAAAATACTGGGAAGCGACACAGCGCCGCACCGCGTTGACTAGCCGCGTGGTCCGGCACCCAAGCGCGCGGGGTGCCGCTCTTCGGCATGCGTTGCGCACTGTTAGCGCCATGTACGGACGGGACTGCGACGGACGGGACGGCGCAAGGCGCACAAGCCAGAATCATTCGCGTCGAACGGCGGAACAGGTTGCGGCAAGGGCCGTTTGTTTTTGTTCAACATCCTTTTCTCCTGGTCGAAATTTTAACCGCTATTCATTTATTGCGCACCGTGCGCGATGCTATGATCGCGCATCAAAAAACTGCTGCTGGAGCATCACTTGAAACACCGTATTCTGATTCTGGCATTGTCCGCGCTGAGTCTCACTGCAACCCTGGCTGCAACCACCGTCGCCGCACAGATCCCTTCGACAAGCTCAGGACAGGCTTTCCCCTCGCGCGCCGCGCGCATCGTCGTCGGCTTCGCCCCCGGCGGCGCGACCGATGTTACGGCACGTCTGCTCGCCCTGGAATTAAGCAAGGCGTGGGGCCAGCAAGTGGTGGTGGACAATCGCCCCGGCGCCAGCGGCATGATTGGCGCGGAGATGGTGGCCAAGGCCGCGCCCGACGGCTACACCCTGTTGATATCGCCGCAGACCAGTATCGTGGTCGCGCCCTTGCTCATTAAAAAAGTGGCGTATGACTCGATCAAGGACTTTGCCACCGTCGCGGTAGTCGGCTCCACGCCGCAGTTGCTGGTGATCCATCCGTCGCTGCCGCCGAAAACATTTCGTGAGTTCGCTGCGTTCGTCAAAGCCAACGAAAAAAACCTCTCGTTCGGCTCCGGCGGCATCGGCTCCACGCCGCATATGGCGGGCGAGCTGCTCAACAGCTCGCTCGGCGTGCGCGTCACCCACGTGCCGTACAAGGGTGAAAACCCCGGTGTTACTGATCTGCTGGGCGGGCAAATTCCCTATATGTTCGTGAATTTTCCGGTGGCCATTTCCCATGTGCAGGCCGGTAAATTGCGCGCTATTGCGATCAGCAGCCCGCAGCGTTCGCCACTCGCGCCGCAATTTCCGACAGTGGCGGAGTCCATCCCCGGCTTCGACACCGCCACCTGGAACGGTCTGTATCTGCCCGCCGCCACGCCGCGCGACATCATCACGCGCATTCACACCGACGTTATCAAGGTGCTCAACGCGCCGGAGCTGAAAGAACGCATGCTCAAACAGGGCATCGATCAAAGCACGCTCAACACGCCGGAAAAACACGCGGCGTTCGTCAAAACCGAGTTCGCGCGCTGGGGCAAGGTAATTAAAGACGCCGGCATCAAATCAGAATAATTGTTTAAAAACAAATACTTACAATACAACGACCGCCTGTCGGCTAACGCCGCGCGCAGGTCGGCAGGGGGTGCCGCCGACGCGGCGTCCTGCCTATAATTCGCCATGTCAATCCGCGTCCTTCCCGACCTGCTCATCAACCAGATCGCCGCAGGTGAAGTGGTGGAACGGCCCGCCGCGGCACTCAAAGAGTTGCTGGAAAATAGTCTGGATGCGGGCGCCACCAACATCACCGTGCATCTCGCGGCAGGCGGCACACAACTGCTCAAAGTCAGTGACGACGGCGGCGGCATCGCGCGCGATGAACTGGCGCTCGCTTTAGCCCGTCACGCCACCAGCAAAATCGCGTCACTCAACGATCTTGAACGCGTCGGCAGCCTCGGCTTTCGCGGCGAAGCGCTGGCCAGCATCGCCGCGGTATCGCGCTTAACCCTCGCCAGCCGCCATCACAAAAACACCAGCGACAAACACGCGTGGTCGATCAGCGCCGAAGGCCCGCAACTGTCCGCGCCGGAACCGGCAGCGATTGCCGGCGGCACGACAGGCACCACCGTTGAAGTGCGCGATCTATACTTCAACACACCGGCACGGCGCAAGTTTCTTAAAACCGAAGCCACCGAATACGCGCATTGCGAAGAAGCCTTCCGTCGCATCGCGCTGTCGCGCAGCAGCGCGGGGTTTACGCTGCAACACAACGG
>JAYVQD010000575.1:0-3469 GCA_043777275.1 Nitrosomonadales bacterium | reverse complement strand
CGCTCGATCTTCTGTGGCAATGCAGACGGTAATCGCGCACGGCGTGCACGCTCGACGAGATCATCGATCATGCCCTGTAAGCCCATCGTCATGCCGTCATGCGGATGGTAAATGCGCTCCACGCCGTAGCGCTGGAGATCCGCGATTTCTCCCGGAGTGATGGTGCCGCCACCGCCACCGAACACCCGAACGTGACCGGCGCCCGCCTCGCGCAACATGTCCACCATGTACTTGAAGTATTCGCTATGGCCGCCCTGGTAGGAACTGATCGCGATCGCATCCGCATCTTCCTGGATCGCCGCGCACACCACATCCGACACACTGCGGTTATGCCCCAGGTGGACCACTTCAGCGCCCGCACCCTGAATCAGGCGCCGCATCACATTGATGGCCGCATCATGGCCGTCGAACAGGGAGGCTGCGGTGACAAACCGCAATGGCGACCTGGGCGCGGTGGATGCAACCGCTGAACTGACCTCTTCTGCGCGAATACTCATGTTCCTGCTCCTATTAGCGAGCGCTCTGCGCTCGTGCCCAGTTCTTAGGTGGCGGCAATTCGATTGATAAGACCTTCGTCCGGCATGCACCAAGCATCACTTCAGGCGGCCAAGACTACGCCGCAGGGCTTGCTGTCGCAACTTTGCATCCGCTGGCTCGTGCTGATCGTTCGCCAAGCCCGCCCCCCTTCCCGCTCAGATCAGCCAAAGAGAGAAAATTATAAAAATGTTTAAAATCAATTAGTTATATTTATTTATCGATACGGATGTGCTTATCCACTCTATTGCACCAGCCTCACATTACATGTAATGTACGGATTGTTACGCATTCGCGCCCACGCGCTCCGTGCCCCATGAGCAGCAGTCATTCCCCCAACAAGCTCGGCCGCATCAGCGCCCATTCGCTGGCGGATCAGGCGCGCGATCGGATACGCGAGGCGATATTCGAAGGCAAGATCAAGCCGGAGGAGCGGCTGACGATCGAACGCATCGCGGCGGAGTTCGGCATCAGCCGCACGCCGGTACGCGAGGCGTTAAAAGCGCTGGAGACCGATGGCATTGTACGCATACAACCGCACCGCGGCGCCATCGTGCAGCGCTTCGATGAGGACGAACTGTCCGACCGCTACACGGTGCGCGCGCTGCTCGAGGGTTATGCGGGCGAGCTTGCGTGCAAAGCCGATGCGCCGGCCATCGCGCGCGATCTCGATGCGAACTGCGACGAGTTGCAACAGGCAATCGCGGCGACATCCAGCGATGACCTCGACGCGATTCGAGTGCCGGTCGAACTTAACTCGCGGTTTCACGAGCGCATACTCAATGCCAGCGGCAGCAAGACGATCCTGCGCATGCTGGAGACCTTGCGCATGCCCGTGGCGTATCGCCTGTACATCTGGCGCGTGCCCGAGCGCCGGCAGTTTTCACTGGATTGTCACCGTAGCATCGCAGAAGCGTTTCGCGCGAATAAGCCGAGGCAGGTGCGGCGGCTGATGGAGGCGCATTTACTTGAGGCGCGCGATTTTCTGCTCGCCGCAAAACAGTAACGCGATCAAATACAAGTTAACGAAAGTCAGGAGAGACAGATGAGCACAGTACCCCAAAGCACCTACGGCAAGATAACCGACGACGCCGTCGAGCAGGTGCGCCGCCGCCTGCACAAAGTCTATCCCATCGCCGAGCCGTTTGTCCGCTATGTCAATTCGGACAGCATCCGCCACGCCGCGCGCGCGATTGGCGACATGAATCCGCTGTGGATCGACCCGGCGCACGGCAAGGCGAGCCGCTATGCCCGTTGCATGGCGCCGCCGGCGTTGCTGTACGCGGTCACCTGGGGCAGTTGGGACATGCGGCGTGGCGAGGGCCTGCCGGGCGTGCATGGGCTGCACGCCAGCGACAAGTGGACGTACTACCGCCCCTTGCTCGACGGCGACGAGGTGCACGCCACCAAGGAAATGACGGCACTCGAAGACCGCAGTGGTAAATACGCCGGAAGCTCGAAGATGCAGCGGCGTGAATTCAAATACTACAACCAGCGCGATGAACTGGTCGCGCGCTGCGTCATGGCGGCCGTGCGCACCGAGCGCGAGGCGGGCAAGGAGGCCGGCAAATACATGTCGATTCCCAGGGCCAAGTACAGCGATGATGACATCCGCAAGATCGACGCCGACACCGGGGCCGAGGAGGTGCGCGGCAAGCGTACGCGCTACTGGGAAGATGTCAGCGCCGGCGACGCGATTCAGCCGGTGGTGCGCGGCCCGCTCACGGTGGGGGATATGATCGCGTGGATGATGGGTGTGGGCTCGCCGCACATCCGTAGCGGGCAATACTGGCTTGCGTATCGCACGCAGTCGCCCAAGATCGCGGTCAAAGACCCGGAGACGGGCATTCCCCAGCCGGTGGAGCGCGTGCACTGGGATGCCTTCATGGCATCGGAAATCGGCATGCCCGCGCCGTATGACTACGGTTCCCAGCGCGGCGCGTGGGCCACGCACCTGATGACCAACTGGGCGGGAGACGACGGCTGGGTCGCCGAAGTATTCGCGCAATATCGCGGCATGAATTTCCTCGGCGATACGGTATGGATACAGGGCGAGGTCATCGAAAAATGGCGCGGCGCCAAAACAGGGATAGGCTACGTGACCTGCGAATTCCACGGCATCAATCAGCGCGGCGGCGACATCATGCCGGGCACCGCCATCGTGGCGTTGCCGTCGAAATCAGCACCGCTGCCGGATTTTCCGATTGATTTTGAAGCGGATCGCCGGGCCTGAGAGCACAATGGAATCACCATCGCAGCGCGCGCGGCCGCTCTCGGGTATACGCGTGCTGGATTTCAGCCACGCCGCCGCGGGGCCGTTTGCGACGATGTTGCTCGGCGACCTTGGTGCCGAGGTGATCAAGATCGAAAAACCGCGGCACGGCGATGGCAGCCGCTCGATGGGCGTGCCGATGCCGGCACTCGGCCCCAAGGACTCCGACTACTACGTGAGTTTGAACCGCAACAAGAAAGGCATCGTCCTCGATCTCTCGGCGCCGGAGGGCGTGGACATCGCGCGGCGCTTGGCCGCGCAGTGCGACGTGGTGGTGGAGAACTTCCGGCCTCGGGTGATGAGCCGGCTCGGTCTGGGCTTTGAAGACCTCGCCAAACTGCGGCGCGGTCTCGTTTACTGTTCGATCTCGGCGTTCGGTTCGAACGGCCCGTGGTCGACGCGCCCGGCCAACGACATCATCATGCAAAGCGTGTCGGGGCTGATGGGCATCACCGGCGAAGTGGGCGGCGGGCCGGTACGCATCGGTGCGCCGATTGCGGATTTCTCCAGCGGCCTCTTCGGCCTGTCGGGCGTGCTCGCCGCGCTGTTTGCGCGCGAACGCTTTCCGCAGGGCCAGCACATCGAGGTGGCGATGCTCGATGCCTCGCTCAACATGATGTGCAATTACATTCCGTCCGTCGCCACACTCGGACACAAGGTCGA
>JAYVQD010000574.1:0-3478 GCA_043777275.1 Nitrosomonadales bacterium | reverse complement strand
TGCCACACGCATCGCCGACTCCGAAGTAAAACTGATAATACTTGGACCCGACGAATTGCTAATGGTTCCGTTAAATATGAAGCACTACACTAGCGACGCGCCGGTGGCCATGGCCACTTTGCCCGGCGGCGCTACCCGCGCGAGCTCTGCGATATAGACGCCGTTCCACCCCAGCGTGGTCGCGCCAAACACACTCGCCAGCACCAGAAGGCCCGCGTACGGCCACTGCGCCGACACCTGTGTCATCAGCGCGGCGCACAGCGCGGTCACCCCGCCCAGTGCCATCAACACGCCGCGCGCATGGCGAAAATAATCCGCCGCCGCGCCCCACAACAAGCGCCCGGCCATGCCTGACAACATCGCCGCCGACAACACCGCGCCCGCGCCCACCACGGAAAGCGCCGCACGCTCTACCAAAAACACCACCAGAAAACTTGCGAATGACAATTGCACGCCGCCAAACAAAAATGCGGTGAACGACATGCGCCGCAGTTCTGCGTGCGATATCAGCAAACGCAACGCGTCCATGAAACCCGCGTGCGCCGCACTCGCGCGCGCGGAAGGATGATCGAATGTCGCGCGCAGTGGTTGCAACGCCATGGCAATCAGCCCGCACGCGCCCGCGCACACCAGCACCGCCGTGCGCCATCCGTGCGCGGTAATCAGCCACGGGATCGCAAAACCCGCGAGCGCACCGCCCAGCGGCACGCCGGTTTGGCGCAGCGACATGATGACATTGCGCCACCGCGGCGGCGTGTGTTCCGCCAGCAGCGCGGAACCCGACGGCGTTGATGGCCCGTAACCGACGCCGATCACCAGCGCGGCCACGATCACCGCGTAGGGATGCGCGAGCGCGCTCAGCGCGAGTCCCGCACCCGCAAGCAGCAACCCGTATTGCGTCATGCGCACCGCACCCACACGCGGCACGCGCGCGCCCGCTGCGGGTGCGGCCAGCGCCGAAGACAAATAAATCAGTGCGGTAACAATGCCCACCGCGGTGGCGGGCACGCCGATATCAACACTCGCCACCGGCGCCAGCACCGCCGGCGCGAACATCATCGCGGCAATGAAGGTTTGCGCGATGATGGCCGCCGGTAGCGCCAGTGCCAAGCCGGAGTGGGTGACATCCGCTGCAACGCCGTCAGGCGGAACCTTCATAAGTATTTGTTTTAATTGACTTTTTTACGACACGCCCAACGACTCCAGTTCCGCCTGCACTTCCAGCCAACGGTGCTCGGCGGTGTCGATCCACTGCGCCAGTTCGGTTTGGCGCGCGGCCAGCGTGCGCAAGTCGGAGGTGCTGGCGTTTTGATACAGCGCCGGGTCGGCCAAGCGCGTATCGAGATCACGTTTTTCGTTGTTCCATTTCGCCAGATCACGATCGAGCTTGGCGACTTCTTTTTCCAGCGGACGGCGACCGCCTTGTTGCTCTCGCGCGCCTTTCTGTGGCTTTTGCGGATTGACGCGCGCTTCTTTTGGTGCGGCCTTCTCCGCCACTTTTTCTACCTTGGCAACCTTCGGTGCTGCACCGGGCTTCGCGTTCTGCGCCAGACGCCGTGCGGTGAGCCATTGCAGATAGTCATCCACGTCGCCGTCGAATTCTTTCACCTCGCCGTCGGCCACCAGCAAAAAGCTGTCGCACACCGTGCGCAGCAACGTGCGGTCGTGCGACACCAGCACCAGACTGCCTTCGTATTCGGCCAGCGCCATGGTCAATGCCTGGCGCATTTCCAGATCGAGGTGATTGGTCGGCTCGTCGAGCAGCAGCAGATTCGGCCGCGTGCGTATCATCAGCGCCAGCGCGAGACGTGATTTTTCGCCGCCGGAAAAAGGCCCGACCAGGGCATCGACCATTTTGCCTCTGAAATCAAATCCGCCGAGGTAGTTGCGCAATTCCTGCTCGCGCGTGCGCGGCTCGCTGCGCATCATGTGCCGCAACGGCGATTCATCGGAGCGCAATTGTTCCAGTTGATGCTGCGCGAAATAACCAATCGCCAGACCACGCCCCTCGACGCGCCGGCCCGCGAGCGGCTCGCTGTCACCGGAGAGCAGCTTGACCAGCGTTGACTTGCCCGCGCCATTGGGGCCGAGCAAACCAATGCGCGCGCCGGGACGCAGCGTCATTTTCACGCCGCTGATGATCGGCACGCCGTCGTAACCCGCATCGATATCTTCCAGCGACAGCATCGGATCGGGCGCGCGCTCCGGCGCCATAAAGGCAAAATCAAACGGCGTATCGACGTGCGCCGCCGAGATCACCTCCATGCGATCCAGCGCCTTCAGGCGGCTTTGCGCCTGCCGTGCTTTGGTGGCCTGCGCGCGAAAGCGCGAAATGTATTTTTCCAGATGTTCGATCTGGCGCTGCTGTTTCTCGAACATCGACTGCTGCACCGCCAGCGTCGCCGCGCGCCGCGTTTCAAACGCGGTGTAGTTGCCGGTGTAGAGCATGAGATGCTCGTTATAGATATGCGCGATGTGCGTGGTGCAGCCATCCAGAAAATCACGGTCGTGCGACACCACCACCAGCGTGCCGCGAAAGCCCGCCAGCCACTTTTCAAGCCACACCACGGCATCCAGATCCAGGTGGTTGGTCGGCTCGTCGAGCAGCATCAAATCACAGCGGCTCACCAGCGCCTGCGCCAGATTCAGCCGCATGCGCCAGCCGCCGGAGAATTCCGCCACTGGCCGTTCGATGTCGCCATCGGCAAAACCCAACCCCGACAGCAGCGCCGCCGCCCGCGAGTGCGCGCCATAACCACCGATGTCGTTTAAGCGCCCATGCAGCTCGCCGAGCAGGTGACCGCCTTCGTGGTGCGCCTCCGCCTCGGCCAGCTCACGTTCAATCGCGCGCAGTTCGGTATCGCCATCCAGCACATAGTCAATCGCGGACATATCCAGCGCCGGTGTTTCCTGCGCCACCGTGGCAATGCGCCATGCGGTGGGCACGTCGCAATCGCCCAGATCAGAATGCAACTCGCCGCGCAACAGCGCGAACAGACTCGACTTGCCGCTGCCGTTAGCGCCGACCAGACCCACCCGCCAGCCCGCATGGATTTGCAGATTGGCGTCTTCAATCAGCTTGCGCGCACCCCGCGCGAGGGTGAAATTACGGAACTGGATCACTGTCTGCCGCCTGCTTTAAGAAAGGGCGCAATGATAGCGGTAACGGGGGTGGTGTGCGACTGACTCTGCACACAGCAGGCATAGCCGGGAAAAATATTGCGGAGACGTTGATTTTCTTATTGCTTTTTCTATTTCGTGGGTTTGGGATATCCTGTCGATATAATTGTAGGCTCCGGTGTTACTCAACACGAGAGCTTTCCGAACAAGGTGTTCCAAGGTTGGCGTGAGTCGAAGAGGAGTCTCAAATTATGAGTGCGCGGAACGTGTCAATGACTTTGCGACACCCGGCGGCATTAATTTAGTGTGCGGGCGACGGGTTCACTGATCGGGTTTTTCTCCTGTGGTGGTGGGTTGA
>JAYVQD010000573.1:0-3478 GCA_043777275.1 Nitrosomonadales bacterium | reverse complement strand
GAACCCTGGTGGTGCGCGCTACGGTCTTTGTTACGGTCTTTCGTTGCCCACCTCCCGCAAATTTTCCGGCAACCCTGCCGGCCGCTCGACGTTCACTGTCTCGATTTTTCCGGGCACGGAGACTTCCAGCGCCTCTTTGTCCTCGGACACGTAAATCTCGTTGTGGCGCACCCCGCCCGGCACAAAAAAAGCGTCACCCGCCGTGAAGGTGGCCACGGTGCCGTCTTCGAATTCGATGATGAGTTTTCCTTTCAGCACATAGACGAACTGCATTTCGCAGATGTGATAGTGCCAGCCGGTCGCTTCGGTCATGCCAACGATGGAGCTGTTCTGATAGGCGCGCATGCGTCCGCCGGTGGCGGACTCAAGGCCCAGATCGCGATACTTGAAAAACGGGCGTCGGCCCGGCGCGAACGGCGTGGTGCTGACAAATGATTTTTGCAATCGCATGCCCGGCTGGGTGGGAATTTTGTCTGCAGGCTGATTAGTATCCATGGGTTGTGCGCCTCCTCGATAAGGTCAATAGATAGTAGGTAGCCGCAATTTATGCTTCGGTGAACGAACGGTCAACGTGCCGCGCAAATCAACGCGCCTCATTCACGCGCCGCACAGGAACGCGGAACGCGAATCGCTAACGCTATTTCTATTCAACTTTGACGCCGGTCTCGATGATGACCTTCGACCATCGCGCTATCTCGGCACGGATATAAGCGCCGAAGGCTTCCGCTGTGCCGGCCACCATCTCGCCGCCCTCGCCGCTGAAACGCTCCTGCACGTCGGGTTGCCAGAGGATGCGCACGATGTCTGCATTGACGCGCGCAATGATTTCGGGCGGCGTGCCTGCCGTCATCATCACGCCGTACCAGACGGACACCTCATAGCCCGCAGCGCCGTCTTCGGCAATGGTCGGCACGTCGGGCAGCGACTTGAATCGCCGTGCGCTCGTCACGCCGAGCGCTTTGAGTTTGCCCGTCTTGAGGTGCGGCATCGCCGGCGGAATGCTGGTGAGGGAGAGCGCCACCTGCCCGCCGATCAGTTCAACCAGCGCCGGCCCCACGCCTTTGTAGGGCACGTGCACCATTTTCACGCGCGTCATGCTGGTGAGCATCGCCATGGCCAGATGCACCTGCCCGCCAGTGCCGCCGGTCGCGTAGGTCACGGTGCGGGTTTCGCACGCGCCAACGCGATGAGTTCGCGCGTATTCTTTGCAGGCAGCGACGGGTGTGCAATCAGGATCATCGGCGTGGACAGCACCTGTGTCACCGGGGCGAGATCTTTCACCGGATCGTAACCGAGCCGCGGATACAGCCCTGGGGCAATCGCCACATTGCCGGTCTGGGCCAGCGCGAGGGTGTAACCATCCGGTGGTGATTTGGCGAGCATCGCCAGCCCGATGGTGCCTGCCGCGTCGGGACGATTGTCGACGACGACCTGCACACGCCACGCGTCCGTGAGTTTTTGCGCGATCAGGCGCGAAATCAGATCCGTGCTGCCGCCGGGCGGCAATGGAACGATCCATCGCACCGGCTTGGCGGGGTAGCTTTGCGCCCATGCCGCACCGGCGGCAAACCACGCGAATGAACATAGTGCGCTCGCAATGCACAGACACAGGCGGGGCGTCATGGTGTTGCCTCTTTAGATTCGCTTCCAGTGCGCAAGTTACGCCGCCCCAACGATCAGCGCAATTCGCCGTGCGCTTGGACTCGATTCACCGCATCGTCTTATACTTCACACGCGGCAACACGCCATCGCAAGCCCCTGATTTCGCCACCATCGACTATTTTGTCCGCCCAAGGAGAGCACAGCATGAAAAAAATCAAACCCACCATGCGCATCGTGAATAAAAAACAAGTCAAAGACACGCCCGGCGCGATTCCCGGACAGACCGTTCGTCCGTTGTGCGGCAGCAAGCAGTTTCCGAGCGAACGTATTCGCGTGGGCCATGCCAAGTTCGGCCCGCACCTGCACGAGCATCTGCATTGGCATCCGATCGAGGTGTTTTACTACGTGCTGTCGGGCAACGCGATTGTGCGCGACTACGCCGGCAAGGAATATAAAGTCGGCCCCGGCGATTCGATCTACGCGCCCGCCGGACTTGCCGGCTCACACGAGTGGCAAGTCAAGGAGGGGCTGGAGCTGTTATCCATACGCGCCACCACCGACGGCCACCGGCGCATGCAGTTCACCGTGGATCGCGCCACCGGTGTCTCCAGCATCGACATGCACGAAATCAATCGCATGGATGCGGTGAGTTTTGCGTCGCATTATTGATGCCTCGCTGCACGAGGGGAAGCTCAAAGGGCCATGCATCGGGAAACAAGTCACTGGACGAGTATACTCCTAAGGCGTATAGTCTCTGAATGTTCACCGTTGTCGAAACTTTAGTATTTCAGAAGCAATGGCCGCATTACTGGAGCGAAGAAGAACGCGGCGAATTTGCCGCCTATATTGCCGAGTTTCCCGATTCCGGCGATGTAGTGCCCCAATCAGGCGGCATTCGCAAGGTTCGTTGGCGACGTGCAGGAACAGGTAAGTCCGGAGGTGTTCGAGTCATTTATTTCACGCGCACCACCGAGGAAGAGGTCGTGCTTTTGCTTATCTATGCGAAGTCCAGAACCGACAATATTACGGGCGCAAAACTTAAGGAGATTCGCCGTGTCATTGAAAACTAAGCCGCTCACCGGCGCCAAGCTACGGGCCTACGAGGCCAAACGTGACCTTGCCGCCGAGTTGCTTGAATCCGTGAAACAAATGAAAGCGGGAAAAGTTCAGATGGTTCTTTCGCCCGCGATTGAAGCGCGAGAACGTACCGGCTTGTCACAATCGCAGTTCGCCAGGCTTTTGGGTGTTTCTGTTCGCACGCTTCAAGGCTGGGAGCAAGGCCGCAAGGAACCCAGCGGCGCCGCGCGTACTTTGCTAACCATTGCGCAGACCAACCCAAAGGCATTGCTTGCAGTAGTCGGCAAGTAGCCCATGAGCAAAGGGGCCTATCAGAATGGCGCTTACTTAGCGCAGGCGGAAGATTGGTCTCGCGTCGAGTGAATGTACTACAACGAAAGACCCCATCCTTTGCGTTCTGGAAATGTTGTATTGCACGCATTCCCGTAACCCACATTCCGTAGGGCGACAATAAGCGCAGCGCATTGCGCCGCATGCCTTGGACGCCTCCCTCCATACGGCGCATTGCCCTTCGGTCAATGCGCCCTACGCGTGCTGTCGGGCAACGCGATTGTGCGCGACTACGCCGGCAAGGAATACAAAGTCGGCCCCGGCGATTCAATCTACGCACCCGCCGGGCTTGCCGGCTCACACGAGTGGCAAGTCAAGGAGGGGCTGGAGCTGTTATCCATACGCGCCACCACCGACGGCCACCGGCGCATGTCAACGCCGATTCAAAACTGACACACTTTTGCAACGAACGCCGATTTAAAACTGATACACCCCCATTACATTTAAATACCGCTTAAGTAGCTGGAGC
>JAYVQD010000572.1:0-13730 GCA_043777275.1 Nitrosomonadales bacterium | reverse complement strand
ACCCCCGGCTTAGAAGGCCGGTGCTCTATCCGATTGAGCTACGGGCACTGACTAACGAGAGAAGCCGGACACGGAAAGGGGCGTAATATACGCTCCAGAATACCCTCGGTCAATGTAAAATGCGGGCCGGCATGGTGTTGGCAACGGGTTTTGAACTCGCTTGCGGCCCCTAATTATTTCTGATATTAAATTGTTTTCTTGAGTGTATTAATGGCTTCCATGATGATCGATACCAATAAAGCAGTACCCGCATACAAGCCCAAGGGAAAAGAGGAATATATGAATCCCCGGCAGCTCGCCCATTTCCGCACAATACTGGAAGACCAGAAACGTGGGTTGGGCCAGGACATCGACCGCACCGTGCATACGATGCAGGACGAGGCCACCATTTTCGCCGACCCCAACGACCGTGCCACGCAAGAATCCGATATGTCCTTAGAGCTTCGCAACCGCGACCGCGAGCGCAAGCTGATAAAAAAGATCGACGAAACCATCGCCAATATCGAGGCCGGCGAATACGGCTACTGCGAAAAGTGCGGCGTGGAGATCGGCTTGAAGCGGCTGGAAGCGCGGCCGACGGCAACACTATGCATCGACTGCAAAACGCTCGACGAGTTGCGTGAACGACAGGTCGCAAAGTAACTTCGAGATAGGGCTCCAGGCTCAACACACACCGCTCAACGTTAAAAAACACTCCAATAACAAGAAGGGCAGCCCTGTAACCAGAGCTGCCCTTTTTGTTTGATGCGGTCGAACTGAACTTACACTGTTTGCGCTTCCGCTTCCGCTGCCGCAGCCTTCATCGAAAGGCGCAGACGGCCTTTCTCATCGGCCTCCAGCACTTTCACGCGCACTGCCTGACCTTCTTTCAGATGATCTGCCACGGCATTCACACGTTCATTGGCGATTTGCGAAATGTGCAGCAAGCCATCGCGGCCCGGCAACACGCTGACGATCGCGCCGAAATCCAGTAGTTTCAACACCGTGCCGTCGTAAATTTTGCCGACTTCAACATCGGCGGTAATTTCTTCGATACGCTTCCTCGCGGCTTCGCCGCCTTCGGCTGACACGCAGGCAATCGTCACCGAGCCATCGTCCTGAATGTCGATGGTGGTGCCGGTCTCTTCGGTCAGCGCGCGAATCACCGCGCCGCCTTTGCCGATCACGTCGCGGATCTTGTCCGGCTTGATTTTGAACGTAATCATGCGCGGCGCCCACTCGGAAAGCACCGTGCGGGGCGTATCCAGCGCGCCGCGCATTTTTTCCAGAATATGCAAGCGGCCTTCGCGCGCCTGCACCAGCGCGGCGTGCATGATTTCTTTGGTGATGCCGGTGATCTTGATATCCATTTGCAGCGCGGTGATGCCCGCAGCGGTGCCGGCCACTTTAAAGTCCATGTCGCCAAGATGATCTTCATCGCCCAAAATATCCGACAGCACGGCGAAGCGGTTGCCTTCTTTGATCAAGCCCATCGCGATACCCGCGACGTGATCTTTCAACGGCACGCCGGCATCCATCAACGCCAAACAGCCGCCGCACACCGACGCCATTGAGCTGGAACCATTCGATTCGGTGATTTCCGAAACCAGACGTATCGAATAAGCAAACTCATCTGCCGAAGGCAACACCGCCAGCAACGCGCGCTTGGCGAGACGGCCATGGCCGATTTCGCGGCGCTTGGGCGTACCCACGCGACCGGTTTCGCCAGTGGCATAGGGCGGCATGTTGTAGTGAAGCATGAAGCGATCTTTAATTTCGCCCATCAGCGCGTCAATGCGCTGCTCGTCGCGCGCGGTGCCGAGCGTGGCCACCACCAGCGCCTGCGTTTCACCCCGTGTGAACAGCGCGGAGCCATGCGTGCGCGGCAGCACGCTGTTACGGATGGTGATCGGACGCACGGTGCGCGTGTCACGGCCATCGATACGCGGCTCGCCGTTAAGAATTTGCCCGCGCACGATTTTCGATTCCAGCGCGAAGCAGATTTCGCCGACCACATTGGCGTCGGGCCCGCCTTCGGCGCCCACACCCACTTCGGTATGCACACGCTTCCAGATGTCGTCGATGGCAGCGGAGCGCGCCTGCTTTTCTTTCATCTGGAATGCGGCATTCAAATCTTTGTCGGCAATGGCGGTAATGCGGGCGGTCAGCGCTTCGTCTTTCGGCGCGGGCGCCCAGTCCCACAACGGCTTACCGGCTTCTTCAACCATTTCGTGGATCACATTGATCACAACCTGCATTTGCTCGTGGCCGTACACCACCGCGCCCAGCATGATGTCTTCGGACAGCACCTGCGCTTCGGATTCGACCATCAGCACCGCCTGCTGCGTGCCGGCGACGACCAGATCAAGCTGCGAGGTTTTGAGTTCGGTCTGGGTGGGGTTCAACACATAACCGCCGTTGATGAAGCCCACGCGCGCAGCGGCTATCGGGCCCTGAAACGGCACACCGGAAATCGCCATCGCCGCCGACGCACCGATCATGGCGGGAATGTCGGAATCGATTTCGTTATTCGACGACATCACCGTCGCGATGACCTGCACTTCGTTATAAAAGCCATCGGGAAACAACGGGCGCAGGGGACGATCTATCAAACGGCACGTCAGAATTTCTTTCTCCGACGGGCGCCCCTCGCGGCGGAAAAACCCGCCGGGAATTTTGCCTGCAGCGTAGGTTTTTTCCTGGTAATCCACCGTCAACGGGAAAAAATCCTGCCCTGCCTTGGCTTTGCGTTTCGCCACCACGGTGACCAGCACCACGGTTTCTTCCATCGTCACCAGCACCGCGCCACCCGACTGACGCGCGATTTCACCGGTCTCCAGCGTCAACTGGTGACGCCCCCACATGATTGACTTTTTAACGTGACTCAATTCGCTATCCTCAATTATCAATGCTCAATTTTCAATAGACTGCCGCAGGAAAATGCCGATAAATACAAACTGCAAACCATTACAAACAAAAAGACCGCTACACAGCGGTCTTCGGTTTTACTGCTCCCGCACCGGAACCATCAGCCGGAACAGGCAACGCGAAGCGTAAACACTCCCCGTCTGACGTTCCGCTGTTCCCGGCATGGCGGGTGATCTTGTGCGTGTAGACTACTTGGCTAATGACTGACGCAACTTACTTGCGTAACCCTAGCCGGTCGATCACATTGCGGTACTGATCCGAATTGCGGGTTTTCAGATAGTCCAGCAATTTGCGGCGCTTGCTGACCATACGCAGCAAGCCGCGACGCGAGTGATGGTCTTTGACGTGCGCTTTGAAATGCTCGGTGAGATCAACGATGCGCGCCGTCAGCAGCGCGATCTGCACTTCAGGTGACCCGGTGTCGCCCGCTTTGCGTTGGTAATCGGCCACGACCTTGGCCTTTTGGGGGGTTGTTACCGCCATGTTCTTTCTCCGCTCGAAAACCCAGTATTTTACCCGCTATCCGTGTGTTTTCTCAAGCAATACATCACTCGTTGAAGCGATTGTTGCGCCACTCGTTACCGCACTCGTTTCAGGATGCTGGGCGAGCATGCGATAGGGTACCGTGCGCCCGCCTTCGCCGACCTCAACCAACCCGAGAAAACGCCGGTTTGGGCCGTAAATACGCGCAAATCCGGTAATTTTGACCTGCTTTAACCCCAATTTCTGCCCTAACAACAGCCTTTCTGCCTCATCTGCCGCCACATTCAGGGCCGGTAATCCACTGAGTAAGGTATCCACCGGCAACATCTTCGCTTCGCGGTCAGCTTCCGGCATGGCATTCAGCGCTTCTATGGTGCAGGCGGCCTCATGCGTGAGACTGAGTGCGCCCGCCTGTGTGCGCGTCAGCGCGGAAAGACTGGCGCCACACCCCAGCGCCTCTCCGATGTCGGCAGCCAGCACGCGAATATACGTACCCTTGCTGCAACGGACCCGCATCGTCATAAAAACATCATTTATTTCAATAAGTTGCAACTCATGGATGTGAATGTTTCGCGGCTGGCGCTCGATCTCAATCCCCTGGCGCGCATACTCGTAGAGCGGCACGCCCTTATGCTTGAGCGCGCTATGCATCGGCGGCATCTGGATCAGCTCGCCGCGAAATTTTTCCAGCGTGCGCAGCATCGTTTCACGATCCGTCACCGGCGGCTTGCTTACGACAATCTCGCCCTCGGCATCACCGGTGGTGGTAACAACACCCAGGCGCACGGTCGCGACATAGGTTTTGTCGGCGTCGAGCAGCAGATGGCTGAACTTGGTGGCTTCGCCAAAACAAACCGGCAGCAAGCCGTCCGCGGCCGGATCGAGGGTTCCGGTATGCCCGGCTTTGGCCGCGTTGAACAGATGGCGCACGCGGCTGACTGCCTGCTGAGAGCTGATACCCGTTGGTTTGTTCAGCAGCAGCACACCGTCAAGGCGACGGCGCGTGCGCTTCGGCGCACTCACTTCGTGCCGCTGCCGTCAGCGCCCGTATCTTGTTTTGCGCCGCCAACGGCCTCGTCGATCAATTGAGACAAGCGCACACCGCGCTCTATCGACACATCGTATTCAAAATGCAGTTGCGGCACGATGCGCAAACGCATGCGGTGCGCCAGTTCGCTGCGCAAAAACCCGTTGGCGTGCTCCAAGGCGCGTGTCACCGGCGTGTTGTCGGCGGCATCACCGAGCTTGCCGAAGTCACCCAGGCGCGTAAAAAAAACCTTGGCGTGTTCATGATCGGATGTCACCTCCACATCGGTAATCGTGATCATGCCCACCCGCGGGTCTTTCATTTCGAGCCGGATGATGTCCGACAGCTCGCGCTGGATTTGCTCGGCAATGCGGCGGCTGCGGGGGTAGTCCTTCGGCATAGCCTGTCGATCACCTCTTAAAAACTATTAAAAAACAAATAGTTATGATTAAAGCGTGCGCGCCACCTCAACAACCTCGTAGACCTCAAGTTGATCGCCCACCTTGAGATCATTGTAGCCCTTCATCGACAAACCGCACTCGAAACCAGACTTCACTTCGCGCACGTCGTCTTTGAAGCGTTTCAACGAATCGAATTCGCCCTCATGGATCACCACGCTTTCGCGCAGCACGCGCACCTTGGCATTGCGCCGCGCGAGGCCATCGGTCACAAAGCAACCGGCCACGATACCGACTTTTGAAATCTTGAAGATTTCGCGCACTTCGACAGTGCCCAGTATGCTTTCCCTGCGTTCCGGAGACAGCATGCCGGTCATCGCCGCTTTGATCTCGTCGACCGCTTCGTAAATGATGTTGTAGTAGCGGATGTCGATACCGCTGCTCTCAGCCAGCTTGCGCGCGGCCGCATCGGCACGCACGTTAAAGCCAATCACCACCGCCTTGGAAGCCAGCGCGAGATTGATATCCGACTCGGTAATGCCGCCGATAGCCGAATGCACGATATTGACTTTGACTTCTTCGGTGGCGAGTTTGCCCAGCGCGTGCGACAAACCTTCATACGAGCCCTGCACGTCGGCTTTGATAATGAGATGCAGCATCTTCTTCCCGCTTTCGCCCATTTGCTCGAACATGTTTTCGAGCTTGGTCGACTGCTGCTTGGCGAGTTTGACTTCACGGAACTTGCCCTGGCGAAACAACGCGATCTCGCGCGCCTTGCGCTCATCGCCGAGCACCAGCACATCAGCACCTGCCGCCGGCACATCCGACAGACCCAGCACCTCGACTGGAATGGATGGCCCAGCCGACTCGACGCTCTTGCCCGCCTCATCCACCAGCGCACGCACACGGCCAAACACCGAGCCCGCCAGCAGAATATCGCCGCGCTTGAGCGTGCCCGACTGCACCAGCACCGTGGCGACCGGGCCGCGGCCCTTATCGAGACGGGATTCAATGACCACGCCTTTGGCCGGCGCATCTTTCGGTGCTTTCAAATCCAGCACCTCAGCCTGCAACAATACGGCATCGAGCAACGCGTCCAGGCCCACGCCGGTACGTGCCGACACCGGTACAAACTGCGTATCGCCGCCCCACTGTTCGGGCACGACTTCGTGCGTTGCCAAATCCTGCATCACGCGCTCAGGATTCGCCTCGGGTTTGTCGATCTTGTTCAGCGCCACCACGATCGGTACCTTGGCCGCCTTGGCGTGAGCGATGGCTTCCTGCGTCTGCGGCATCACGCCATCATCGGCGGCCACCACCAGAATCACCAGATCGGTCACTTTCGAACCCCGCGCGCGCATGGCAGTAAACGCCTCATGGCCCGGCGTATCCAGGAAAGTGACCATGCCCTTGGCAGTCTCGACGTGGTATGCGCCGATATGCTGTGTAATGCCACCGGCCTCACCCACCGCGACCTTGGTGCGGCGGATGGCGTCGAGCAATGACGTTTTACCGTGATCGACGTGGCCCATCACCGTCACCACGGGTGCGCGATGCTCCACCACCGCTTCGGCATGTGCTGCCGACTGATCTTCAGTGAGGAAAGCGTCGGGATCGTCGAGTTTGGCGCGCACGGCTTTGTGGCCCATTTCCTCGATCACGATCATCGCGGTTTCCTGATCGAGCACCTGATTGATCGTGACCATGCTGCCGAGTTTCATCAGCGCCTTAATCACTTCGGCCGCCTTCACTGACATTTTGTGTGCGAGGTCAGCCACGGAAATGGTTTCCGGCACCACCACATCACGAACCACCGGCTCCATCGGCGCGGCGAATGCGCGTGAATCGTCATCTTTGTGCGAAGCGTGTTTGCCCTTGCGTTCGCGCCAGCCCAAACCACCGCTGGCGTCACCACGCGTTTTGATGGTGCGGCGCTTGGCGGCGGTTTCGTCGCGCCACACGCCGGGCTTGGCCGGGGCGGCTTTTTTAGACGGCTTCTTGTCAGCCCCTGGTACAGCGGCTGGCTTGTGCAACGTACCTTCGACCGCTTTTGCCACTTTCGGTGCTTTCGCGCCTGCGCCATCAGCCCCTTTAGCCGCCTTGCCCTCAACAGGTTTCGCGGGTGCGGCGGCGGCCTCCGCCTTTTTACGGCGCGCCACTTCCAGTTCTTGTTTTTTACGCGATTCTTCTGCTTGAAGGTGCGCCAGCGTCGCATACTGCCTTGCCTCGGCTTCGCGTATCGCCATTTGTTTGGCGTCGATTACCGACCTTGGACCTTGTGCTACCGTCGCCGCAGGTGCTTTGGGTGCCGGCGCGTCTACTTCTACGGGCGCTTCCATGATTTCTGGCACTTCCACCGCTGCCGGCGCTTCTACGACTTCTGGCACCTCTTCCACGACGGGCGCCGCTGCTACGGCTACTACTTCTGGCGCCTCGGCCACTACCGGGGCTTCTTCTTCAGCAATCTCCGTCGGCGTATCGCGCTTGACCAGCACACGCTTTTTACGCACCTCGACCTGAATCGTGCGCGCCTTGCCCGTGGTGCTGTCAGACTTCTTGATCTCGGTAGTCGAACGGCGGGTCAGCGTTATTTTCTTTTTCACCTCACCTTGACCGTGAGATTGTCTAAGAAAATCAAGCAGTTGCGTCTTATCACCTTCGGTAAGCGCCGTCTCTGCCTCCAGCGCCTTTTTGACCCCGGCGGCGCGCAACTGCTCAATGAGCTGTGCCGGAGGCACGCCAAGTTCTGTTGCGAATTGTGTGACGTTCAGTTGCGCCATGCGATGTGGTCAGTCCGTGTCTGGTATCTGTCGGTAAATCAAAATTTAAGCGTTGGTTTCCGCGAACCACGGCGCGCGTGCCGCCATGATGAGTTCGGCTGCGCGCGTCGCGTCGATGCCGGTCTCTTCGACCAGATCGTCAGTGGCGTAATCGGCCAATTCTTCCTGCGTGCCCACCCCTTTGGAGGCGAGCAGTTTCGCGGTATCGCGATCCATGGTCTCGACCTTCATCAGATCTTCGATGTCATGCTCGACTTTTTCTTCGGAGGCGATTTCCTGCGTCAGCAGCGCGTTGCGCGCGCGGCTGCGTAACTCATCAACCGTCGATTCGTCAAACGACTCGATTTCCAGCATTTCGCTGCGCGACACATAGGCCACTTCTTCGAGCGACGAAAAACCTTCTTCCATCAGAATGTTGGCGACTTCTTCGTCCACGTCCAGCTTGTCCATGAAAACAGCGCGGATGCCTGAGGATTCTTCCTCACTCTTGGCTTTCCACTCGTCTTCTTTCATGATATTGATTTCCCAGCCGGTGAGCTCGCTGGCGAGCCGCACGTTCTGGCCGCCGCGGCCGATGGCCTGAGCGAGGTTTTCCTCGTCCACCACAATATCCATGCTGTGTTTTTCTTCGTCCACCGTGATCTTGCTGACCTCGGCAGGCGCCAGCGCGTTAATCACAAATTGCGCCGGGTCTTCGTTCCACAACACAATATCGACGCGCTCCTGCGCGAGCTCACCGGTCACGGCCTGCACGCGCGAACCGCGCATACCGACGCAGGTGCCGATAGGGTCAATACGTTTGTCGTGCGAGAGCACCGCGATCTTGGCGCGCATGCCGGGATCGCGCGCCGCCGCCTTGATTTCCATCAGGCCGTCTTCGAGTTCCGGCACTTCGAGTTCAAACAAACGAATAATGAATTCCGGCGCAGTACGCGACAAAATCAACTGCGGGCCGCGCAGCGCGCGCTCCACTTTCCACACCAGTGCGCGCACGCGGTCGCCCACGCGCAGGTTTTCTTTCGGGATCATCTGATCGCGCGGCAGCAATGCCTCAAGCCGTCCCGATTCAATGATCGCGTTGCCGCGCTCCATGCGCTTGATGGTACCGGTGACGAGATGCTCTTCGCGCGCCAGAAAATCATTGAGTATCTGCTCACGCTCGGCGTCGCGGATACGCTGCAAAATCACCTGCTTGGCGGTCTGCGCGCCGATGCGCCCGGGGTCAAAACCTTCGAGCGGCTCTTCGATAAAATCGCCGACCTTCGAATCGGGCTTTTCCTCGACTGCTTCGTGCAGCTTGTATTCGCGCGAAGGCGTTTCGATTTCGGCATCGGGCACCACCGCCCAGCGGCGGAAAAACGTAAACTCGCCCGTTTCTCGATGCACCGAAGCGCGAATGTCAACGTCTTCGCTGAATTTCTTTTTGCTGGCCGAAGCGAGCGCGAGTTCGAGCGCGCCGAACACAATTTCCTTGTCGACGTTCTTCTCGCGCGCCAGCGCGTCCACCAAAAGCAGAATTTCCTTGCTCATACAAACTCCTGAATCCTGAACGCCACTATATCGGGCACTAAATATCCGCTACTGGATATCTGGTACTAAGCGTGCTCTATCGAGATTGACCAGCTCAAATACCACCGTCTTGCCCTCGACTTCCAATTCTACTTTTCCCGCATGGGTTTGCCGCAGCACCCCCACAAAATTACGCTGCCCTGCCAGCGGCACGCGCAACTTCACGCGCACCGTCTGCCCCGCGAAACGCACAAAATCGCGCTCCTTTTTCAGCGGTCGATCCAGCCCCGGCGACGATACTTCCAGCCGTTCGTACGCCACATTCTCAACCGTCATCACGCGGCTCAGGTGATTGCTCACCGTTGCACAGTCATCCAGATTGATCCCGCCCGGCTTGTCGATAAAAATGCGCATCAACCGGCCTTGAGCGGAACGCTCCATATCAACCAGTTCGTATCCGAGCCCGGTCAATGTTGTTTCCAGTAAGTTTGATAAATCCATTACGAATCAACGCCACAAACAAAAAGTGGGCGAGCCGCCCACTTACTTTTTTTGATGCTTTTTGATACCGTTTTTACCTACCCCAATGCCTGCCCCCGCGCAACGCCCAGACACCACTACCACAACACTTTCTGGCCTCTTTGCAACAGAGCCTTGAAGTATAACAAAAATTTCCACTCCGGCCAATACGCAGACACGATTTTACGCGAGGGATACCCATAAATTTTTGTTTAAAAACAAATACTTATGAAAATTACACTGTGCAATACACACCCCCGGCGCTGACCTTGGCCTTGCCACGCTCCGTTAACTGTATATAATAACAGCCAATCGGCCATCAAAGCACATGGGAGCAATCGCATATGGAAGACCTCACCGCACGCCAGAAAGAAATTCTGCACCTGATTCGCGAGCATACTGCCACTTCAGGCTTTCCGCCCACCCGCGCCGACATCTGCCGCGCCATGGGCTTTAAATCCCCCAACGCCGCCGAAGACCATTTGCGCGCGCTGGAACGCAAAGGCGCCATCGAAATGCTGCCCGGCGCCTCGCGCGGTATCCGCGTCCTGCAACCATCGGGCATTCCGCTGATCGGGCGCGTAGCCGCCGGCGCCCCGATACTGGCCGCCGAAAACGTCGCGGCCCACTACAAAATAGACCCACGCATGTTCAAGCCTCATGCCGATTATCTGCTCACCGTCAAAGGCGAAAGCATGCGCGACGCCGGCATCCTTGATGGCGACTTGCTCGCCGTACACCGCACGCCCGACTTCAAATCCGGGCAAATCGTGGTCGCGCGCATCGCCGATGAAGTCACCGTCAAACGCGCCCAGCGTCAGCGTCATTTGATCGAACTCTTGCCCGCCAACCCGGATTTCAAACCCATCGTAGTCAACCCGCGCAGCGAACCCTTCGCCATCGAAGGCATCGCCGTCGGCGTGATTCGCAATGGCGGCATGCATTGAGAACAAGATCATGAACCTTTCGCCATCCCTGAACACCGTCCTCAGTCACCCCGCGCTCTGGCGCGGCAATGATTGCGCGCCAGTCGCCACCCCCAGCGTGCCCACCGGCTACGCCGAACTCGACGTGCATCTGCCCGGCGCCGGCTGGCCCACCGGCGTGCTCACCGAAATTCACGTCGAACGCCCCGGCATCGGCGAACTGCAACTGGTGATGCCCGCCGCCGCGCGGCTCACCCAAGCCGAACGCTGGCTGGTCATGATAGCCCCGCCCTACCTGCCCTACGCCCCCGCACTCGCCGCGCACGGCGTCAAGCTCTCGCGCCTGATGCTGATCCGTCCCAAAACGCTGGCCGAACAACTGTGGGCCTGCGAACAAGCACTGCAATCGACAAGCTGCGGCAGCGTCATGCTGTGGCTCGACCAAACGCAAGAACGCATTCCTGAAAACGCACTGCGCCGCCTGCAACGCACCGCCGAACGGCGCGGCGTGCTGGCGATGCTGTTCCGCGCCTCGCGCGCGCCTTCCTGCGCGCAAGCGGCACTGCGGCTGCACATCAGCCGTGCAACAGGCAACACCGTCGTGCGCATCCTCAAACGGCGCGGCGGCATGCTGTCCGGAGCCGCGCCCGCGCCGGTGTTGCTTGATCTGCACAACACATTGCTGCACCGCCCCGGCGCAGCGCGCCATGAGGCGTTTGAACATACGCCGGCAACGTATGCCTCCACGCTTGTCACTCACTAACGTTTCCTAACGTTTCCTAACGTTTTATCCTCCCGCGTTGCGCTCATGCTGTGGCTTGCGCTGCATTTTCGCCATCTTCCGCTGGAAGTGTTCACGCGCGGAACGCCGAACGCGCAAGCCGATTTACAACCCATTGCCGTTACCTCCGGCGCTGAAACAGGCGCCACCGTAATAGCCGCCAATCGGCCGGCGCAAAACCGCGGCGTAAGCGCCGGCATGAGCGTCTCCGCCGCTTGCGCGCTCGCATCAGGGCTGCACACGATTGCCCGAGACAGCGCCAAAGAACAAGCCACGCTGGCGCGCATCGCCGCGTGGTCACTGCAATTTACGTCTTTCGTGAGCCTCGTTGAATCGGGTGCTGAATCGGGTGAAGTGCTGCTCGAAATCGAAGGCTCGTTAAAACTCTTCGGCGGCCTCGGCAAACTGCATCAACACATCGCACGCAGCATTGCAGAACTCGGCTTTACCGCCCACATCGCCTGCGCGCCTACGCCGCTCACAGCGCTTTGGTTCGCGCGCGCAGGGCTGGCCGTGCGCGTGCAACATCACGATGCGCTGCGGCCCGCGCTGGAGCAGCTCCCCGCTGATCTGCTCTGTGACAACCAAACCACCCGCACCCTGCTCGACAGTTTCGGCGCGCGCACGCTCGGCGATTGCCTGCGCCTGCCGCGTGACGGCCTCGCGCGCCGCGCCGGTCAGCGCCTGCTGGACAACCTTGATCGCGCGTTAGGCCTGCGCCCCGATCCGCGCCTGCCGTTCGTCGCGCCGCAAACCTACAACGCCGCGCTGCCGTTACCCGCACCCGTCACACAAGCCGATGCACTGCTGTTCGCCGCACGCCGTTTACTCACCGAACTGTGCGGTTGGCTCAGCGCCACCAGCCATGGCGTGCAGCGCCCACGATTTGAATTTATTCATGAAAAACAAATAGTTACCGTCATAACACTGGAACTCGCTAGCGCCAGCCGCGATCTCGATCACCTGACCACCTTGCTCCGCGAACGGCTGGCTCGCACGGAACTCCCGTGCGCCGCCATCGAAATCGCCATCGCTTCGGGCAGAGTCATACCCCTCGCCTCACACAACCTCGCATTTCTACCCGACAGCGCGGGCAATGAAGAAAGCTCGTCGCGTTTCGTCGAACGGTTAAACGCACGCTTGGGCGCAAACACCATCTGCGGACTAACACCCCACGCCGATCATCGCCCGGAGCGCGCGTGGCGTGCGTGCCGGCCAGGTGCTGCGGCGGGTGAAACCACGGCATCGGTGGTATCCACACGTCCACTCTGGCTGCTCACCTCACCGCGCCCCTTACGCGAGACCAACGCCGCACCACGCGATCAAGAGGGCGGCGCGCTATCACTACTCGCCGGCCCCGAACGCATCGAAGCCGGCTGGTGGGACGGCCAACATGTCGCCCGCGATTACTTCGTCGCGCGCAACACCGCGCAGTCGTTGCTATGGATTTACCGCGAACGCGATATCAGCGCACGCTGGTATGTGCATGGATTTTTTTCATAGGGGACGCACCCCTTTACGGTATACCCCATGCCTCGAATAGCCCGACCGGTCTTCGCCGGAATCCCCCACCATATCACCCAACGCGGCAACCGCAGAGAAAACGTATTCTTCGATGACGAAGACCGTGCGGTGTATCTGGAATGGCTCCGCGATTACAGCGCGCAGCACGACCTGCAGATACTCGCCTACTGCCTGATGACCAATCACATACACGTGGTAGCTGTCCCGGAAAGCGATGAGTCGTTGCAAAACGTATTCAGACCGCTGCACACCCGCTACGCACAGCGCATCAACCGTGCGCGGGGTTGGAAAGGGCATTTATGGCAGGGACGATACTTTTCTTCGGCATTGGACGAAGCCTACCTGTGGGCAGCGCTGCGTTATGTCGAACTTAACCCGGTGCGCGCCAACATGGCGCATCGCGCCGAGAACTACACCTGGTCAAGAGCTGCCGCGCATTGCGCACTGAGGCAAGACCCCCTGCTGACTTCCAGGCAAAATTGGGCCAAACAAATCGCATCCAAACCAGACTGGTCAACTTGGCTTGCCGAAGGTGAACACGCCGATGAGCGCGACATTTTGCGGCGGAATGTCGAACGCGGACTGCCATGCGGAAAGGAATCTTTCATCAACAGGCTCGAGCGTGAAACGGGGCAAGCGCTACGCTGGCGCGCGCGTGGACGCCCTATGAGAGATCAAAATGATGGGCAGTAGAATAAGGGGGGGCGTCCCCCTAAGTGCGCGACATCGACGGTGCAAATGATGGGCGTCATCCGAGTACTGTAGCCGAACCTTGGTGTTACTCAGCAGTCGCCAACATAGGCGACAGAAGGAGCTTTGAAGAATGAGCGGACAAGGTGTGGCATTTGCTGGAGCTTCGCGAGCTGCGCCTCGATT
>JAYVQD010000571.1:0-13744 GCA_043777275.1 Nitrosomonadales bacterium | reverse complement strand
AGTTAGACATGGATCAACTCTGGGATTTGACTGAATATGACTGTAGTACACATCCGACAGATCATCCAGCAAAATTTAAGTCCGACAGGCTGCTAGCCCGTGAACCCTTCCAAACAAACGTAGCGCCATGGCGATCACGTTGACGCTGTGGCTGGATTTTTTTAATTTCGTCGCCGCCAGCGCGGCGCGCGTTTTGTTCACCTTGTTCGCGCTCCACATCGGCGCGTCCGCCACGGAAGTGGGTTTGCTCGGCGGCTTGCTGTTTGTGTTCCCGTTGCTGTTGTCGTGGCCGGTGGGCGCGATGGTGGACCGGCTGGGTTCGCGCGGGTTGCTGACGTTTGCCTCCGTGTGCGGCGCGATTTCGCTGGTGCTGCCGTATTTTTTTCACACGCTGCCCGCGCTGTATGTGGCTGCCGCGTTAAACGGTCTGGCGCAGGCGTTCTTTCACGTGACGCTGCAAAACAATATCGGCTCACTGAGCAAGCCCGAAGACCGCGCGCGCAACTTCAGTAACTTCAGTCTCATTGGTGCGTTGACCAGTTTCGCCGGCCCGCTGATGGCGGGCATTTCCATCGATCAGTGGGGGCACGGCGTGGCGTGCCTGATAGCCGCATTGTTTTCGGTTTCGGCCATTGGGCTGCTGGTGGTGTGGGGCGGCGTGTTTCCGCGCGGCAAGCCGACCGCCGAGCGCGCCGCCGCCCCCGCGGGCGCGCTGCTCGACCGCAACGTATGGCACATGCTGATCCTCAGTGCCCTGATCCAACTGGGCTATGATCTTTATCAGTTCTACGTGCCGGTGTACGGACACGCCATCGGACTATCGGCGTCCGCTATCGGCGCGGTGCTGGCGGCGCTGGCGGTCGCGGCATTGATCGTGCGCGTGTATTTGCCGCGTCTCATCAAACGCGTGGCAGGCGATACCCTGCTGGGCTGGGTATTCCTGTTCGGCGCGGTGGGCTTCGCGTTGGCGCCGTTTTCGAGCAACGGGTGGACGCTGGGCATCATCAGTTTCGTGTTCGGCCTGGGCATGGGCATCGGCATTCCGCTGACCGTGATACTCATGTATGCGAGCTCACCCGAAGGCCGCTCAGGGCAAACGCTGGGGCTGCGGCTCACCGGCAACAATCTGATGCGGGTGATCGGGCCGGTTATTTTCGGTGCGGTGGGTACCGCGTTTGGATTGCCGACGGTGTTCTGGATCATCGCCGCGATCATGGCTGCGGGCGGCGTCATGTCGCGCATGCCGCCTGCCAAAAAATTGCCCGAGCCGTAACCCCCCTTCCCGCGCAACGCCTATTTTTTGTCGGGATGATCCGCGCTCATGATGGCGCGGAAGGTCAGCACCGGGATCGACGAGCGGTGCAACACGCGGCTCGCCTCGCTGCCCATCAGCAGCGCGGCCAATCCTTTGCGATTGCGCGCGGTCATCACGATCAGGTCACAACCGCGCTCGTTGGCGGTATCCACAATCGCGTCGTACGGATGGTGGCCTTTCGCGATCAGCGTCTCGCAAGACACGCCGGCGGCGTCCGCGGTTTTTTGCACAAACGCCAGAAAGCTCGCGGCCTGCTCGCGCGCCTGCCTGTCCATTTGTTCCTCCATGCCCGGCGGCACCATGCCCTCGGAGGCCATCATCATCTGATAGTCCTGCATGACGTGAATGCCGGTGACTCTGGAACCACACAGTTTCGCCAATTCGATGCCGCGCTCTATGGCGCGTTCGGAATGGGCTGAACCATCGGTAGGCATCAATATATGTTTAAACATGGACCCTCCTCCATGAGACATCAAACCATCGGTCGATAGAACCTGCCTGCGGTCCGCACCTTACCAGCAATTGGTGGACTCCGCATCATTAGTTGTGGACTCGAAAACGGCGTTCCGGCACGCCCCCACGAACCACTTTGCGCGCGCTCGACGCCTGGACTACTTCGGCGTAGTTTGCAGGCTTTTCAATGGCTTGGAGACCCGCACATGAGCGCACCACACAACCATCAAACATCACCTTTGTCGGTATATGCCAGCTTCGGCCAGACGCTCACGCATTACGATTTGCAACGCGATACCGCCGCGCTGATCCCGCGCGCGTCACTCGCGCTGCCGTACAAGGTGCAGTACGTGTGGCCGCATCCTGCCGCGCCCTATCTTTACGCCGCGTGCAGCAACGGCTCGCCCGAAGCCGGCGGCGATGCGCATTGCATCGTCGCATTGCGCCGCGATCCCGCAACCGGCGCCTTAACCATCCACGGCGCGATCCACGGCGCGCCGGTGGCGTTGCCGTCGCGCCCGGTGCATATGACCGTTGATGGCGCGGGCAAATACGCGCTGGTCGCCTATAACCATCCGAGCCATCTCACCGTGCATCGTCTTGAGCGCGACGGCACGGTTGGGGGCATGGTGCAACAGCGCGCTGCATTCGACGCGGGCATCTATGCGCATCAGGTGCGGGTGGCGTTGTCGAACAAGGCGGTGATTCTGGTTACGCGCGGCAACAAGGCAACAGACGCGAAGCCCGAAGAACCCGGCGCATTGAAGGTGTTTGCCTACGACAGCGACAGCGGCCAACTGACGCCGAGTGTGTCCGTGGCGCCCAATAAGGGCTTTGGTTTCGGCCCGCGGCATATGGATTTTCATCCGCGAGAGCCGTGGGTCTATGTGTCGCTCGAACTGCAAAACCTGATGCACATGTACCGCGCCAACCCGAATGGCGATCAAGTCGAAGCCGCGCCCGCCTATGTAAAAGAACTGCTGGCCGATGTGCCCGGCGTCAAACCCCGTCAGCGCTCCGGCACGATTCACGTGCATCCGAATGGAAAATTTGTGTACGTGGCCAATCGCGCCAGCGGTGTGGCCAAGGGGGATGGGCAGGACGTTTACATCGGCGGTGAAAACAACATCGCCGTGTTTAAAATTAATCCGGTCAGCGGCGAGCCGGCGCTGATACAACACGCCGACACGCGCGGCGTGGTGGCGCGCACCTTTGCGCTCGACAACAGCGGGCGCTTTTTGATCGCCGCGAATTCACAGCCGATCATCGCGCGCGTGGGCAATGATCTGGTGACGGTTCCGGCAAGCCTTGCGGTGTTTCGCGTGGGCGACGACGGCAAGCTGACTTACGTGAACAAGCTCGATGTGGATGCGAGCGTAGCGCCGATGTTCTGGATGGGGATAGTGGGGTGATGCGTTCGGAGTGTTGAAGCGTGCGGCCTAATCGGGGCGGGCTACGGCGGCGTACGATGCAGCACCGGGTGGGCAAAGCGCAGCGTGCCCACGCGCCGCACGCGGCAACCCCCGCATGCGAGCCAGTGTGGTCGGCGGTGAAAATATTGCAACACAATGGCCGGTGTTTATCCGCGTGGGCACAAAGGACGTGCCCACGCTTGCTTCAAGACGAACGTTATGTTGAGCGGCGCGCCGCGAGGACCGTTGATGATGCCGCTGCGCTGGCGGCGCGTCCGCTCGAACTAAAGTTAGGAGATCATTTCGTCGGCGAAGGGGCTGCTACTCGAGTTCGCCGCAAACCGGCTGCGCGAATAGCCTCTGCGACCGTCCCATTGCCCTTCGCTTCCTCGACAAAGGTCTTTATGTATTCAGCTGCGGCTGCCTTTCCCTGCGGCGTAGAGCGAGAGCATGTGCGCGTTCTCGGCGTAAGCGTCAGCTTTTCCTGAGGTGAGGGCTTGTATCGCGGCTTCCGCGCCGCCCGGAACACGAAGCACCTGCGCCGATTTCAGATTGCGGCTCAGAAATAGGTCTGGCGCACTTCTCTCCGGTACCGCGATAGTGACCCCTGATCGGTCGGCAGTGTCAGCGCTCGCAACCTTGGAGTTTGCGGTTACGAGATAAGTGTTATCCACCTCCATGTACGGTGGAGAAAAATCGACGTCCTTAGCCCGCGCAGGATCAAAGGCGAGAAATGCTATTTCCCATTCGTTACCCCCAAAGCTCTTCACAAGTGCAGCGGGATTGGCATAGCCGACCGGTTCGAATGGCACGCCGAGCCGCTGTGCCAATGCTTTACCTAAATTAATGGTGACGCCCCGTAGTTCCCCGGAGTTCGAGTCTTTCGTAACGAGCACTTGATTGGAAAGGATGAGCCCGACCCGCAGTTTGCCCGCGGGCACGAGCTCGGCGCGTGCTGCTGGAGGAACAGTAGGAGCCGAAGCGCAGCCACTAAGAAGAACAACTGCAAGCGCGATGAACGGCCACGCGCTGACTGATGAAAAGAGATCTCGCGGGTTCGTGACGATCATGTTGATCTCCTAACTTTGATATGGGGCGACAGTTTTGCGCCCTAACTTGGCCGGCTGTCGCCCTAACTTGCCGCTTAATATTTAAACAATAGTCAATAAAAGCAATAAGTTATGGTGATCTAAAGAGGATTTCATACAGTGCTATCCAAACCAACAAAAGCGGCACTTCAAGATACCTTACGCGCCACGGTTCAATATCGCAATCGCATTTCATACCAAGCCTGTTTCAGGGCGCCACCACCGGCGTCACCGCCCCGATAACCCATCGCGCCAACGCAGTAACCCGTGCATCCTCATGCTGCTGCCCCATCAATTGCACGCCCACTGGCATGCCGCCGACGCCGAGCAGCGGCAGGGTGACGCACGGCGCGTGCAGCATGGAGCTGGGTGTGTTGAAGACAGAATCGCCGGTGGGGCGCGGCGCCAGGGACTGGCCCGGCACGTCGCCGGGCCACAGCGGCGCGGGGCCGGGGCAACTGAGCATGATGATGGCGTCGGCGAGCGGGGCCAGTGTTTGGTGGCACTGTTGCGCGGCGGCGCGTTGCAGCAGCAGCGCGCGGTAGTCCTCCGGCGTCATCGCTTCCGCTTTTTTTACTGTGGCCTTTAATCGTGCGCTGACGCCCTGCGGATGGCGTTCGATCAACGCGGCCTGATACCAGCGGTTTTCCCATGCGGTGATGGTGTTGGCGATGTGGGCTGCGTTGTGTATGGAGTGCTCCAGCGCCTCGATCCATGCGTGATCCTTGCGGCGGAGTAACGTAATCCCCACGCGCGCGAGGTTCTCCAGCAGCGCTTCAAATGCCGCGCGTGTGGCGGCGTCGGTCTTGGCCCAGCCTGCGCTTTCCAGCACGATCAAGCGCTGCGGCTTGGCAGCTTCGGGTGGCGTGGCGGGGCCGAACAATCCCGGCTTGCCGGGGTCGCCGCCTGCGCGGCGCGCGATTTCGATGGCGACTTGCCACATGTCTTCGATGCAGCCCGCGTGTACGCCGGTGGTGCTCATGCTGGTGGTCTGGCGTTCGCCGCGATTGATCGCGCCCTGCGTCGGTTTTAACGCGAAGTTGCCGCAGTACGCCGCCGGGCGAATGATGGAGCCGCCGACCTGCGTGCCGAGCGCGGCGGGGGCCATATGCGCGGCAATCGCGGCAGCGGACCCCGATGACGAACCGCCGGGGGTGCAGGCCGGGTCGAACGGGTTGGTGGTGGGGCCGGGCTGTGTGCCGCCGAGTTCGGCTGTCACTGTTTTGCCGATGATGACCGCGCCGGCCTCGCGCAGCGCCCACACCGCGGCGTTGTCGCGGTGCGTGACATTGCCGCGATACGCTTCGCATCCCATCTGCGTGGGCATGTCTCTGGTTTCGAGCAAATCCTTGATGGCGATGGGCATGCCGTCGATGACGGATAGCGGCGCGCCTGCTTTCCAGCGCGCGCTGCTGGCGTCGGCGGCTGCGCGCGCGTTGGATTCGTTGAGCACCACAAACGCTTTCACCACCGGCTCGCGTGCTGCGATGGTGTCGAGACAGCGTTCCAGATACACGCGCGGTGAGTCACTACCGTTGCGAAAGCACGGGGTGACGTCATTAAACGTCAGCGCTTTGAAGGTGCGCGGGTCGTAACTGCGGGGCGGCGGGGTTGTCATCATGGGGATTTCCTCAAGGGGTGTTAAGGAAATATGGCGCAAAAACAGGCGTCTGTCGAATCGCCGTGGCGGCGCGGCGGGATAGCTTTCCATCGCCCTTCACATCGGCTTTCGTACCGGCAGTTGATTTCAGCAGGCTACCGGCTCACTATGATTCTGTTCTGTCGTGAAAATCGTCCATTAAAAAGGGGGAATCGCAATGGCACAAGAGGGCTTGAAACCCATGCGGCGCGTGGTGACCGGCAATGACGCAAACGGCAAATCCGAAGTGGTGTGGGACGGCCCCGCGCCCGATCAGCATCCGGGCGCGATACCCGGCAGCGGTTGGATCGATTTCTGGGTGTGGAACGAAACGCCCGCGCCACTCTCGGGCGCCAACGATGACGGCAGTCTCGATTACGATTTTCCCGGCCCGCCCAAAGGCGGACATTGGCGCGTGGTGCAGGGCGTGGGTAAGCCTACCGATTACGACGCGAAAAAAGACACCCACATCGTTGCCCCGCACGCGCCGGTGGAGCATCCGCTCACGCGCCGCTGGGATCGCGGCGGCATGGCCACCTATCAGGGTGGCATGCACAAAACCGAGACGGTCGATTACGCGATCATCATCGATGGTTCGCGCAAACTGGTGCTGGACGACTGCGAGGTGGATTGGAAAATCGGCGATGTGGTGATCGATGTCGGCGCATGGCATCAGTGGTCGAGCCGCCTGCCCGAAGGCGGGCGCATTGCGTTTGACATGATCGCGGCGACGTTTGTCGACGGCCCCGTGGGCCTTGCGCAGGGCAACGACAAGATATGGGTGGGGGACCCCAATCGCAAGCTGCCGCCGGGTGTCAAACCCGCGCGGCGCATTGTGTGCATGGATCGCGAGCCGTACCGATCCACACTGGTGAGCGATGGCCCGACGCCGGATGTGCGCATCGATCCGGCGCGACCGGGTTACGCGTCGCAACGCATGTGGGTGACCGATGGCTTCCCTGCAAAAATCGTGCTGGAGACCTTGCATCTGCCACACACCATTGAAGCGCCGCCCGGCGGCTCGGTGCTGAACTCGGTGACGTTTCCGCCGGACGCGGCATGGAAAGGCAAAGTCGGCGAGGCCGATGTGAAAGCGTTTTTCAGGATGATGGGTTCGCCGGGCGCGTCGACTTACTCGCCCGCCGCGCTGCATCCGTATATGCAGAAAACGCGCACACTGGAATTCGGCATAGTCACGGAAGGCGAGATCGTGCTGGTGCTGGATACGCAGGAGGTGACGTTGAAGATGGGCGACTTCATCGTGCAGCGCGGTACTAATCATGCGTGGAGTAATCGCACGGACCAGCCCGCGACGGTGATTATCGCCACACATGACGGGAAGGCATAAGCACTATTGATCTTTCCCTATTTCATTACACCGTTCGGGCTGAGCTTGTCGAAGCCTCGCTGCCCTTCGACAAGCTCAGGGCGAACGGAGTTGGTTTGTCGTGAATGATGGAAATCTCAATAAGCAGCAGAAATTCGGCAGCGGGGTGTTGACGGAGCGATAAGCCATGCGACGCAATCCGATATTGGTTTTGTTTTCGAGCCTGGCTGCCGGAGCGCTCGCGGCATCGAGTGCCGGCGCACAAAGTGCCGCGCCCGCAAAAGAGAAAGTGACAGCACAGGCACAGGCATTCCCCACCCGCCCCATCCGCGTGGTGGTGGCGTCACCGGCCAGCAGCAGTCCTGACCTGATCGCGCGCGCCGTCACGCGCGAGGCGGAAAATAGCCTGGGGCAGAATCTGATCATCGACAACCGCGCGGGCGCCAACGGCATCATCGCCGCCGGTATCGTTGGCGCTGCCGCCGCCGACGGCTACACGGTGTTGCACACTGCGCCGGCATTTTTGCTCAATTCGCTGGTGCACAAGAAGCTGCCGTACGATGTGCGCAATGATTTCGTGCCGGTGACCTGCGTCGCCGCGGGCGTGGGCTACCTGATGCTGGTTAACGCGTCGTTGCCGGTGAAAACCGTTAAGGAATTCATCGCGCTGGCGAAACAGAAATCACTCAGCTACAGCGCACCCCCGGTGGGCGGTACCACCACGCTGGCAGCGGAACTGTTCAATCTGCGCGCGGGTGTGCAGATACGCCATATTTCGTATCGCGGCGGCAGCGACGCGGTGAATGCGGTGATGGCCGGCGAAGTGGATGTCACGTTCTCGCCGCCCACGGGTTCGGCGGTGCATGTGCAGTCGGGGCGCTTGCGCGCGCTCGGATTTTCCGGCTCCAAGCGTTATGGCCGCATGCCGGACGTGCCGCTGATCTCCGAATCCGGCGTGCCGGACTACGTGGTGGATTTCACCTGGAACGCCTGGTTCGCGCCGGCCAAAACACCGCCCGCTGTTGTCAGCCGCTTGCAGTCCGCAGTGAGCGCCGCGTTAAAGACGCCGAAGATGATCGATTTTCTGGATGCGGCTGCGTTTTATCCGGTGGGCAGCACACCGGAGGAATTTCGCGCGTTCGTCGATGCGGAACTAAAACGCTACGCGCAGAATTTGCGCGAGGCGAAGGTGCTGATGCAATGAGATGCGCCGGTGCGGCGTCGCGGCGTCCCGGTGTCTCAGCGTCTCAGCGTCTATAAGACCTTCACGGCGATAGCGCCCGCGCTGACGGCCGCTATCGAAACGTAGCGCAGCGGGGTAATCGTTTCTTTCAGGAATACGGCGGCAAAAATCGCCGCAAACACCACCGAGGTTTCCCGCAGTGCCGCGACCGGCGCTATCGGCGCGTGGGTCATCGCCCACAGCGCCAATCCATATGAGGCCAAGGTGCAGGCGCCGCCGAGCAGTCCCGTGCGCCAGCCGGATCGAAACCGTAGTAACGTCTCGCGCCGCTGCGTCGCCAGGCAAAGGGCTAACAACAACGGCGCGGTCAGCAGGAACAACCAGCCCGTATAACTAAAGGCATGCCCGGAGAGCCGCGCGCCTTGCCCGTCTACCAGCGTGTAGACCACGATGACCCCGGCGTTGGCCAGCGCGAACAGCGCAGGCTTGGCGCGAAACGTGCCGGATCGCCACGCGTCACCGGTCAGCACCAGCACGCCAGCCGAAATCAGCAGCACGCCGGCCCATCCGCCCGGCGTCGGCCATTCATTGAGTAATAGTGCGGCGGCAACCGCGGACATTGCAGGAGCGCTACCTCGCATCAGCGGATACGCAAAACTCAGCTCGCCGTCGCGGTAGGCAAACGCGACGAGAGTAAAATAAATTACATGGATCAATACCGATGCCGCCAGATACGGCCAGCTTGCGGCGGCGGGCACGGGTGCGAACGGCAACAACATTGCCGTCCACGTCGCCGCACCTGAAACAATCAACACGGAATCCAGGAATTTGCGGGCAGACGCCCGCACCAGCGCGTTCCAGCCCGCATGAAGCGCGGCGGCAAACAACACCACCGCCATGACGTCGAGCGACACGCGAAACGGCTTTTGTTTTGGCGCGTTTACGCTACTGAATTTAAGGCAGTCAATTTACGGCAGTGAGTCGACGCTGATTTTCGAATCCTTAATCAGCTTGCGCCACGATTGCAGATCGTTACGAATGATGTCGTGATAACCCTGCGGCGTCGAGGTAGCGACTTCGAGGCCGGCAGCGTAAAAGCGCTGCGTGATTTCGGGTGACATCAGACCCTTGTTTATGATCGGATTGAGTTTATCGACGATGGCTTGCGGGGTTCCGGCAGGCGCTGTCAGCCCCCACCAGCCGGTGTTGTAGTAGCCGGGAATGGTTTCGTTGATAGCAGGGATATCCGGTGCCGACTTGATGCGTTGCGTGTGCCCGATGCCGAGCACCTTCAAGCGGCCGCTTTTCACGTGCGGCATGGTGGTCAGCAGCCCGGTAATCGTCAGGTGTATGGTGCCGGAAATCAAATCGGCTAGTGACAGCGCGCTGCCTTTGTACGGCACATGCAGCAGATCAATGCCGGCAAGTGTGACCAGCATTGCGCCGCCGATATGATTAGGCGTGCCCACGCCCGGTGACGAGTAGTTGAGCTTACCCGGCGATGCTTTCGCCAGGGCGATGAACTCGCGTACGTCCTTGACCGGCATGCTCGCATTCACGATCAGCGCATAGGGCACATACGTGGCCAGACCGATGGTGGCAAAATCTTTCAGCGGGTCGTACGGAATTTTATTGCCCAGCAACGCCGGCCCCGACACCAGCCCGCCGGTGGTGCCCAGCCCCAGGGTGTAGCCGTCGGGCACGGCCTTGGCCACCATGCCGTGGCCCAGCGTCGCCGCTGCGCCGGGGCGGTGATCGATCACCACTTGCTGTCCCAGGGCTTCGGTGATGATTTTGCCAATTTCGCGCGCGGTGAAGTCGGTGCCCGCGCCCGGTGGATAGGGCACGACCAGGCGGATCGGTTTGTTGGGGTAGGCGCCTTGTGCTTTGCCTTGCGCGAACGCCGGTGAATTAAACAGCAGTAGGCTCGCGGCGATCAGCACCGTTGAATGAAACTTCATGCGGCTCCCCTCTGGTTGGTGTGCAGGCAACAAGTGCAAACAGTGTAGCGCAGTGGCATGCAGCAAGTCGCTGCACACCAAAATCGTAGCGCCGGCGAAAAGTTTTTAATCCGGCAGGAGCTCGAGTTTCTTGTCGGGCTCCGAGGTAACGCTGTTTACCCATTCAACGTCGGGCACGCAGCCGCCGGAGATGTCAAACACGATATAGCCATCCACCGACAGGTAAATATCGTCGATGCTGACGGGACTTAACGCGCCGCCGAACAGTTGATATTCGATAAAGGACTTCGCTACGCGCAACTTTGCCATCAGTGATCTCCAGCGAATTTTTGCCATCAAACGCCACGCCAGGGGGTTTGTCAATTCGGGGCGCGCGCTGTTTCGGGCTTGACTATAGTGGTGCGCAGGCGGAAGCTTTCAAATTCGAATTTTCTCTGAAAGGAGCTGTAACCATGGAACGCAAAAAAGCCAGTGATTTTCCGCCGGAAGTGCTGCGACTGTTTGATGGCTATGTGCATGGCTCGAAAACACGCCGCGAGTTTCTCGATGAGGCCGCGAAATTTGCCGTGGGCGGCATGACCGCCGCCGCCATGCTGCAAAGCCTGCAACCGAATTTCGCCTGGGCGCAGCAGGTGAAGAAAGACGATCCGCGCATCCAGACCGAATGGGTAGACTACGATTCGCCGCAGGGCCACGGCAAAATGCGCGGCTACCTGGTGAAGCCCGCGAAGATGTCAGCCACCGCCAAATTGCCCGGTGTGTATGTGGTGCATGAAAATCGCGGTCTGAATCCCTATATCGAAGATGTCACGCGCCGCCTGGCGCTGCTGAATTTTGTCGCGTTTGCGCCTGACGCGTTGTTCCCGGTGGGCGGTTATCCGGGTGATGAGGATAAAGGCCGCGAGCTTTTTTCCAAACAAGACACGAAAAAACGCATCGAAGACCTGGTCACCGGCGCTGCGGTGCTGAAGGCGCGCCCGGAATGCACCGGCAAAATCGGCACAGTCGGATTTTGCTTCGGCGGCGGCATTGTCAATCTGCTGGCAACGCGCTTGCCTGACCTGGCTGCGGGTGTCGCGTACTACGGCACGCAACCTGCGGCCAGCGACGTGCCCAAAATCAAGGCAGCGATCATGATTCAAAATGCCTCGGACGATCCGCGCATCAACGATGGCTGGCCGCCGTATGAAGCGGCGCTGAAAGCCAACAACGTGCGTTACGAACACTTCAGTTATCCGAACACGCAGCACGGGTTTCACAACGACACCACGCCGCGCTACGACGAAGCGGCAGCGAAGTTGTCGTGGCAGCGCACGGTGGATTTTTTCAACAAGCACTTGCGATAAATATATCGTAAGTATCTGTTTTTATTGAATAATTTACATAGACAGGGAATGTGGAAATGGATAGCATCGAGAACAATAAAGTCGGCGCGATAACGGGCTCACGCGCGCTGGTCGATGGGCTGCTGCGCGAAGGCATCGATCACGTGTTCGGTATTCCGGGCACGCAAAACCTCGCGTTTCTCGACGTGCTGCGCGAAACGCCGCAAATTCGTTTCATCCTCACGCGCCACGAGCAGGGCGCTGCCTTCATGGCGTACGGTTTTGCGCGTGCGCGCAATGCGCCTGCGGTGGTTACCGCGACCGAAGGCCCCGGTCTCACCAATATGGTCACGGCGATTGCCGCTGCGAACAAAGGCAACGTGCCGCTCATCAGCATCTGCGGCGTGCAGGAAAGTGACATGCGCGAGCGCGATGCCACGCAAGACCTCGACCAGATCCCGTTCATGAAGCCGATTACCAAGTGGGCCTATAGCATTCCGTATCCAGAGCGGATTCAGGAAATGGTGCGCAAGGCGTTTCGCGTGGCGCTGGCCGAGCCGCAAGGCCCGGTGCATATCGAAGCGCCGAACGAAGTGATGCTGCAAAAAGTGAAACCCGAGCCCATCGCGCCCGCCGCCTATCGCGCCACCGTGCAGGCGGTGTGCGACCCGGCACAGCTTGATGCGGCGTGGGCGCTCATCAGCAAGGCCGAGCGCCCGTTGTTCGTGGTGGGCCGTGGCGTGATGAAAGAAAAAGCCATCGCCGAGATGGAAAAGCTCGCCACCGCCACCGGCATTCCGGTGGCGGTGTTGCAGTATTCACCCGATGGTTTTCCGGCGACGCATCCGCTGGCGCTGGGGCCGCTGGGCCGCAATGGTTTTTCCAGCGCGAACAAAAACGCGCCGAAAGCGGACGTCATCATCGCGGTGGGTTCGCACTTCGACGTGTTCTCCACCATGTACAAGTACGGCGTGTTCAGCAAGGACGCGAAGATCATTCACCACACCAGCGCGCCCGGACAAATCGGCATCATCTTCCCGGTGGAAATGGGTGTCGCGGGTTCGTCGGCCAGTTTCATCAAAGGTTTGGCGGCCCGGGCGGGCAAGTCGGGCGCACCGGGGTTACGTAAGTCGTGGGTTGATGTCGCCAAGGCGCGCGCCGATTTCGACACCGAACTCAATGCCGTGTTGAAACCCGAGGCAGTGCCGATTCAATCACAGTGGGTCGCGCACGTGATCCGCAAAGTGCTGCCGAAAAACGGCGTGTGCGTGGTCGATGCCGGCAACGGCGGCAAACATGTACGCAGCTATTTCAAGAGCCACGAGCCGTTTACGTTCATGTGCATAGACGATTGGGCCTCGGTCGGCGGCTCGTTCCCCATCGCGCTGGGCGCCAAGCTCGCGTGTCCTGAGCGCCCGGTGATTTCCGCCTCCGGCGACATGGGCATCATGTGCAATATCGGCGAACTTGAAACGGCGGTGCGCGAAAACATTCCCGTTGTGCATGTGATCTTCAACGACGAGGGCCTCGGCAACGAGCGCGCGTTCCAGAACGAACATTTCGGCGGGCGTTTTTTCGCGGTGGATTACAAAAACCCCGACTTCGGCGCACTGGCTAAAGTGTTCGGCGCCTATGGCGAGCGTGTCACCCAACCTGGCGATCTCGAGGGCGCGATTCAGCGCGCGTTAGCCAGCGGCAAGCCCGCGCTGATCGACGTGATGATCGATCAGAACACGCTGGCGCCGGTGGTGTTCAAGCAGTAATCCGGCACGTAGTACCGTAGTACGTAGGGCGGAAAAGCGCAGCGCCTTCCGCCGAAAGGCCTCTTTGTGTGACGCGAAGACTGACCTGATCCGGACGTTATCTCCGTGCGGCAGATTGCGCTTTGCTTATCCGCCCTACGGGGGGTTTACTCCACCCGTATATTCCCGTCCTTCACCACTTTCGTGTACTTCGCGATTTCCTGCGCGATGAAGCGGTTGTATTCATCGGGGGTGTTGTGCCCGCCTTCCATGCCGTTGGCGCGCAGCCGCTCTTGCAC
>JAYVQD010000570.1:0-3490 GCA_043777275.1 Nitrosomonadales bacterium | reverse complement strand
GGTCGCGATCGCCGCCACCTGCCTGTCGCGCAGCCAATCGACGGACTCGAACGCGAGTCCCGGCGCGTCACCCCCTGAATAACCGTCCCAGCTCTTGCTCGTAAGGCAGCGCTCGATGTGCCCCGTGTGAACCAGCAGATAGTCGCCGCGGCGCACTTCGACGCCCTGCTTCTGCTCGGTGTATTCCAGGATCTCGTTCGTGATCCCAAAACCGTCAGGCAGAAACTTCTCGCCCAACGCGCGCGCGACATCGAGCAGGACACCCCGCCCGACCATTCTTTCCTTGGTCTTTTCGATACCGGCTTTCTGCGCACCCGCGCTCGTTATGTTCCGGCAGTCGTAGCCGTTCCACATGGAGTCTTCGTAAAGAATGTGGCCCAGGCCGTCCCACTGCGTGCCGCACTGCAGGGGCATGATGATGATGTCGTCGGTGCCGCGAATGCCGCGATGGTCAAGTATGCCCGCATAGGCATCGGTGCCGGTGCGCGTCATCAGGTGGATCGGGTTAAAGCGCCCGAGCGCCGGGTATTTGCTTTTTGCGCCCTGCGGGCCGGTTTGATCGTATTTGAGTGCCAGCGACATTACCTTGCCTTTTGTCACCAGCTTGGCGGCGGCGACGATATGATCAGCCGTCGTAAAGTTCAAGGTGCCGATTTCATCGTCCTTGCCCCAGCGGCCCCAGTTTTTATATTTTTTGGCGGCCGCGTGCACATCCTTGCGCGTGAGTTTGCGGTTTTTCTTTTCGCGTGTGTCTATGGTTTTGGGGGCCTTCGCTACCTTGGTTGCCATGGCTTATGTTTCCTTGTGTGAGATTGAAAAAATATTTTACCCCGCCAGCGGCAAGCGCACCGCCTGCCCGCTTTCCACCGACAATTCTATCGCCAACGTCGCCTCCAGCGTGGCGCGTGCTTCACGCGGGGTCGCCAGCACGCACGGCTTGCCGGTCGCCAGATGATCGAGCCACGCGCGTGTTTCGTTCGCGATCGGCCCCCAGAATTCGCCGAGCGCCCAATCACCCGGCGTGCCGCTTTGCAGGAACACCATGTTCACCTTGTGATCAGGCAAATACACATGCGGGATGCCCTTGTTGGTGTACATGATCTGATCGGTGTGATCGTCGTCGAGAATCATCACGCCTTCAGTGCCCAGCACTTCCACGCGCGCGGCGTGGCCGAGTGACGGATATTTTTCCGGCAGCGCATAGCTGATACCCAAATTCACCGTGGCGCCGTCGTCGTACGTCAGCACGGAGTAACACACATCATCCACATCATGCCCGGCGGCTTTCAGCACGCCCCGGGTGCCGCGCGAGTACACCTCAACCAGCTTCGCGCCGCCGAGAAACCAGCTCATCAAATCGACGTAATAGGTCAATGCATCAACCACCGGCGTGGCATGCGGATCACGCGCGAGCATCGCCAGCGCTTGCGAACTGGAGTTGAACACGCGTGCCGCCGCGCCGGTGATTTTACCGACTCGGCCCTGAATGATCTGCTCTTTGGCGATCAGGTAACGCTCTTTGTAGCGGCGGCTGTAGCCCACGCGCACATTCGCCTTGCTGCCCGCGCGCTCGGCAGCCGCGATGATGCTGTCGGCCTCCACCGTGGTCAGCGCAATCGGTTTTTCCACCAGCACCGGCTTGCCCGCCGCGATCGCCGCGAGTACCGCTTCGGTGTGTTCGCCCTCGGCTGTGGATACCACTACGGCAGTCACGTCAGGGTGGTTGATAATGTCCAGATTATTGCCCGAGTACACCTTCGCGCCAATCTTTTCGGCCAGCGCCTTGGCGTTGGCAGGGTCACGATCCGCAGTGGCGATGAAATTCACCGCCGGATGTTCCGACGCCAGCCGCGCGCGCAGCGTGCCGATGCGGCCCGAGCCGATGATGGCTAAACCAATTTGATTGCGTTGCATTACTTATCCTCGCACGACGATGGTCAAAAACTTTTTTGCCACGGATTTACACAGATGAACACAGATTAACCCCCAACCCGTCATACCCGCGAAGGCGGGCATCCATGAGACGCCTCAAGTGGCGCTGTGTTATGGGTTCCCGCCTGCGCGGGAACGACAGTGGAGTGGTTAATCTGTGTTCATCTGTGTAAATCTGCGGCTAATGGTTTTGAATTTCAATCCACCTTGATATTCGCCGCAGCGACCACCTTGCGCCACTTGGGAATCTCGCTTTTTATTAATTTATCAAACGCCTCCGGCGTGCCGCCTGCCGTATCCAGCCCGGCCGCTGCGAAGCGTTGCACTAGTAGCGGGTTTTTCAACGATCGGTTGATCTCGGTGTTTAACCGCATCACCACGGCACGCGGCGTTTTCGCCGGCGCCAGCATGCCGTACCACACATCGAACACATAGCCCGGTATGCCGCTTTCGATCACCGTCGGCACGTCGGGCAACGCGGGCGAACGTTTGCTGCCGCCGACCGCCAGCACGCGCAGACGGCCGGATTTCAAGTGCGGCACCACCGACGATACGCCAATGAGTTGCGTTTGAATTTCGCCGCCGATCATCGCTGACAACGCAGGCCCCGTGCCCTTGTACGGCACATGGGTCAGGTCGATGCCGGTCATGTGCTTCAAGAGCTCCGTGCCCAGATGCGCTGCACCGCCCGCGCCGCCGGAGCCGAAGTGAATCTGCCCCGGACGGGCTTTGGCAAGCGCGATCAACTCCTTCATGTTGGTGGCCGCCAGCGACGGATGCGTGGTGAACACAAACGGCTGCGTCGCCACCACGGTAATGGGTGCAAAATCTTTTTCGGTGTCGTACGGCAGCTTCGCATACAGCGCGGGCGCATACGAAAAGCCCAGACTGCACAAACCCACAGTGTAACCGTCGCCATCGGCTTTAGCCACCAGATGGATGCCCACCACGCCGCCACTGCCGCCGCGATTGTCGATCACCACCGCCTGCCCCATCGATTCGGTCATGTCGATTCCGATCAGGCGCGCGATGATGTCAGTGCCGCCGCCGGGCGCGAAGGGCACGATCAGGCGGATGGGTTTATGGGGATACGGTTGGGCGCACAGTGCGCCTGCACTGAACACAACAAATACAAGCAAAGCCCTGACAAGGTGATTCAAGTCGGCTCCTTCAAAACCCGCAGCAAAACGAAAAACCATTATAGACGAAAGCCGCTCTTTTTCAGTGCATGATAAAGTCAGGCCTCTTCCATGAAAGGCAGTCCAAAATGAAAATCACCCGCGTCAAAGCTCATCCCATGTCCATGAAGCTCGACAAGATTTACTGGACTTCGCGCGCGCCGTGGGGCACCTACAACACCATCGTGGTCGAAGTCGAAACCGAGGACGGCATTGTCGGCATCGGCACCATCAACAAAACGCCGTTGAAAGATATTGCTGAAATTGTCGACTCGCTCGAATCGGTCGTCAAAGGCATGGACGCGCTGGCGCACGAAGCGGTGTGGGACAAGATTTTCAATCTCACCGTGCCGCACATTGAACCGGGTTCGAGCGACGTC
>JAYVQD010000569.1:0-3496 GCA_043777275.1 Nitrosomonadales bacterium | reverse complement strand
ACTTGATCCGCGTTATCTGGGCGCTCGTGAAGAGCGGCAGAACATACGAGGATCGTTCAAAAACTGCTTGAAATTTCTAGCGGGATGTTCAAGTCTTTCATTATAGCAACCCTAAAGCGCGATCACCCTTCTACGTGCCGTACCGCCTGGCTTACTGTTGCGTATTGCACTTCAAAGTGATCCGCGATCTGTTGTCTCGTGTAGCCCGCTGTGCACAAGCAATGGGGTCTTTCATTATTACATCTCATTTCTCCTCCCCCATCACACGCGTCGGCAAGTCTATTAAATATATCGTTTAAAAACAAACACTTAAACTATAATTATGAACTGAAATGGGGCCTGAGTTATCGGCGTTGGTCCCAGGCATGCAGTCCATGCCATCCAGACTGCGGCTATGCCCCTTCCTGCGCAGGCTCGACGCGCGCGCTGCGCGATGCGGGCGTTTCCAGACTGACGCGCCCCAGCGCGCCGCTGCGGTAATCAGCGAGCAAGGTAATGGCCGCTTTTTCCAAATCAAATCCGCCGCCCTTTAAGCGGTAGCCGCGCTTGGCGGCAACCGCTTCCACTACGCAGACGCCATCAATGTCTGCCGTTGGGGCAACGCCCGCAGGCGGACAGTTGTAGCGCGCGGTTAGCGCCTCGGGATAGCGCTCCAGCAACACATCCGCTAGAAACACCGCGACTTCCGATTCAAAATAAGCTTTGGTGCCGATCACGTGGCTGGCGGCGAGCATCAGCCCATCGCTTTCGTGTTCTATTTTTGGCCACATCAGACCCGGCGTATCCGTCAGGATCGCGGTGGAAGACAAATCGTAGCGCGCCAGCGCCTTGGTGATAGCGGGTTCATCGCCCACTTTGGCGGCGCGCTGCTTGAGCAAGGCGTTAATCAAGGTGGATTTGCCGACGTTGGGCACGCCCATGATAAGCATGCGCAGCGGCTTTAAATTGTCGTCACGGTGCGGCGCAAGTTTTTTGGCGGCCGCCAATACTTTGGGCGCCTCGCCGGGTTTCTTGCACGACAGCGAGATCGCCTTCACATTTTTTTGCGCGTTGAAGAATGTCAGCCACGCCTGCGTCGCGACTGGATCGGCCAAGTCCATTTTGTTCAGCACTTTAAGACAGGGCCGCTGGCGATGGCTGCGCAGGGTTTCGACCATTGGATTGGAGCTTGCCATGGGACAGCGCGCATCGAGCACTTCGATCACCATGTCCTGCTCGGCCATCGCCTCTTTGACCTTCTTGATGGCGACGGCCATATGGCCGGGAAACCAGTTGATACTCATGTCGACCGGCCTGACAGGCGCATGAATCGCGGCACCGTTTTGCCGTCGATCAGGACATCTTCGACAAACATCGCGGCGGGTCGCACCCACATGGCGCCTTCGCCATACAGGGGCCGGTAGACCACCATCATCTCGCGGGTTTCTGAATGTTGCGCCATGCCGATCACTTCGTATTCATTGCCTTTGTAGTGGCGGTAGCGGCCACGCTCGACAACAACGGGGATCAACGCCTTGGTGGTCATGGGTATAGTTTCCTTAAATCGCATGACGCGACGCCAGCCGGCGCGGACAGCGCAAGGTAAAACCGTGACTCGGTGCTCGTGATAGCATTAAAACATAAGTATTTGTTTTTAAACACTATTTATAATTTCTCGAAGACAGGAGGATGTCGCAGTTTACCCTGTCCCCCTGCGCAATACGGCGAAAATACTCATAGCGGCGTCTGCGTAATCGCAACGCACCCGTGCAACTCACTCAAGCGCTCACTGATAAGGCACGAAAGTCGAGTTGGCGGTGCGTTTGATACGGCTGATGAGACTCGGCACGTTGTCCACCGTGGTGGCATGGATGTCGTGCATCAGCACCACGCAGTCCTCGCGCACCTTGATTTGCTCCATGCCGACATCGACCCATCCCGTGCTGCGGTATTTCCAGTCGAGGGTGTCGACGCTCCACAGCAGTTGTTCATAGCCCAGTTCCTGCAGCGCTTCGCCGACCACACTGTTGTAGGCGCCGTAGGGCGGCCGGAACAGCTTGCACTCGCCGGTGATCTCGCAAATCAGATCGTGCGTGCGGCGCAATTCATCCTTGATCTGCTCGCGCCCGAGCGTTTTCAGATTCGGATGACTGTAGGTGTGGTTGCCGATGATGTGGCCTTCACTGTGCGCGCGCTCAACGATCGCTTTGCCTTGCCCGTTGATGAGCTGGCCCAGTACAAAAAACACCGCGTGAATGTCGTTAGCCGCCAGGGTGTCGAGCAAGCGCGGCGTGGTTGCGGGGCTCGGCCCGTCGTCGAACGTCAGCAGAATCTCGCGCACGCCATTGCCGGTTTCGCCATAGAGTGAGGGCATGTCAACCTCCGTATGATTTCCAGAGACGGCTATTTTCGCGTGGCGCGGCGCTGATGACAATCAGATCGGGCCTGCACCAAAGGCTTAGGCCAAAGGACTTAGTTTTGCACGGTCGCGCGCCAGCAGTGAAAGGCCGCTGCCCACGGATACAAATTCGTCTCCCGCCACGATTTTTTGCGCACCGAAGCGTGATTCAAATCGTTGACGTATCAAGGGCACGAACGAGGTGCCGCCGGTCATGAACACCACGGAGATATCCTGCTCGGTCATTTTTGCCTGCGCCAGCGCATCGCTGCACGCGGATTCGATCGCGGCGACATCCGGCGCTATCCATTGCTCGAAATCGCTGCGCTTGACCGTGCAGGTCAGATCAATCGGCGCATGCCGGAACGTGAGCGTGGCCTGCTGCGAAGTGGACAATGCGGTTTTGCATTGGTTGACGGCTTGATACAAATGAAAGCCCAGTTCATGTTCGAGAAACAATCGCAGACGCGCGATTTTTTCCGGGCTGTCGCTCACCACCTCCATTTGCTGAAGCTCGCGCAGTACCGCCGGACGTTTCAAGAACGACAGCCGGTGCCAGTGCTCGAATTCGAAATAGATCCACTTCGGCACTTCGAGCCATTTATCTTCGGGCCGAAACCGGCTACCTTTGCCGAACGCCGGCGCGATCACTTTATCGATGATACGAAAATCCAGCGTATCGCCCGCAACGCCCACACCGGCGTGCGCCAGGGATTGTGTTGCGCCGGTGCGCGGATCGAATTTGACGATGGAAAAATCGCTGGTGCCGCCGCCAAAGTCAGCGACCAGCACGGTAGCCGGCTGTTTTAACCGCCGCGCAAAAAAGTAGGCGGCAGCTTCCGGTTCCAGTGCCAGATGGATGCAGGTAAATCCGGCGTCTGAAAACGCTTTTCGCAAGCGCGTTTCGGCCAGCGCATTCCCAGCAGCGCCATCGCCCCCGGCAAACTGCACCGGGCGACCCACGGTTATGGCGTCGAAAAAAGTCTTGGCATGTGCGGGCCACTGCCCCGCCTGCACCAGCCCGCGCAAAAAATCGGCCACCAGTTGCTCCAGCGTGAACTCGCGTCCGTGAATGGTGGATTTTGAAAACGATTTACTGGAAAGAAACGTCTTGATCGA
>JAYVQD010000568.1:0-13840 GCA_043777275.1 Nitrosomonadales bacterium | reverse complement strand
GCGCGCGGCGTCAGGCGTGCCGGGCGCGGGCGGCGGCGCGGGCAGTTTTGAAATCGCTTCGGACAACGCCTTCAAATCATTGTTGCTGATGCCCTGCGTCATCTGGTTCATCAGCGGCACCTGGCGAATCTTGTCGCGGAACATGAATATCTGAATGCTCAAAAAAAACGCCGGTTGCGCGCCGAGTGACGGCGTGAGCGGCGTGTTCGATTGCCCTTTCTCGCCGTGGCACGCAAGACAAGTAGCGAGGCGCTCTTGTACGGTTTGGGCGGTGACGGTTGAGGCGCACACTAACAACGCCGCAGCCACGATACCGGCGCGCGCGATGAAATTGCTTTTTTGATTCATCAGACTGTATTTATCGATGGAGATTGAACACTGCTGGAATAAACCGCAAAACACCCTGCGTCATTCCCGCCCGCGCGAGAATGACGAGGTGGTAAAGAATGGTCGTTTTATCTACCGCTTCGCCGCGCCATAGGTCACGCGATACACCGCGCCCGCATGGTCATCCGACACCAGCATCGATCCATCCTTCAGCATTTCCACATCGACCGGGCGGCCAACATAGCTGTTGTTTACGATGAAGCCGGTCATGAAGACTTCCTGAGAACGCACCGTGCCGTTGGGGTTCAAACGCACCACCCAGATGTCGCCGCCGGTTTTGATGGTCTTGTTCCACGAGCCGTGGCGCGCCATGAAAATCGCGCCCTTGTAGCCGGGGAACATATTGCCGGTGTAAAAGCGCATGCCCAACGGCGACGAATGCGCGCCCAGCAGCGCGGCCGGGTTGACGTAATCCTTGCACGTTTTGCCCCAACCCATTTCACGATCCGTGAAGGTGCCTTGGTGACAGTATGGAAATCCGAAATGTTCGCCGGGCTTGGTCACGCGATTCAGCTCATCCTCGGGCAAATCTTCCGACAGCCAATCACGGCCATGCTCGGTGAAATAAAACTGCCTGGTTACCGGGTGCCAGTCAAAGCCCACCGAATTGCGCACCCCCACCGCATACACCTCCACCCCGCTGCCGTCGAGATTCATGCGGCGAATCTGCGCATAGCCGGGCGGCGGTTCGCAGATGTTGCACGGCGCGCCGACGTTGATATAGAGCTTCCCGTCCGGGCCGATGCCGATGTAGCGCCAGCCGTGCGAGGCATGGTTCGGCAGATCGTCGTAAATCACCACGGGCTTGGGCGGGTTGTCGAGGTTGTCCTCGATATTGTCGAAGCGCGAAATTTTCGTGCCCTCGGCGACATACAGCGAGCCTTTGTGAAACGCCAGGCCGTTCGGGCGATCCATGCCCGACGCAATCACCTTGGTTTCGCGCTTGCCGTCTTTGCCAGTGGTGATCGCATACACTTTATCGAGCAGACGCGTGGACACGAATATCGTGCCCTTGTCGCCCACGCGCAGCGTGCGCGCATTGCCAATGCCGTGCGCGATCACTTCGATGTTGTAACCCTTGGGCACGGTGAGCTTGGGCAACTGCTCGACCGGCACGCCCATCGGCGGCGGCGCCACGTTGGCGAGACGCTTGCCGATTTCGGCACTCGGAATATCGCCGCGCCCCGGCACCAGTGCTGGCGCGGGCTGCATGATGGGTATCGGCTTGGAAGCCGCGGGCGCGGCTGGTTTAGGCGCTTCCGCCGCAGCCGGTGCGTCAGCGGCTTGCTGCGCGTTTGCACTAAAACCCACGGCCATCAGGCCGGCAAGCATCACGCCACGTAAATTCTGTAGACCATTATTCATCACACGACTCCTTCTGGTTGGTGCGAAAAAATCAGACTGGATTCAAATCAACAGCACGCGCTTTGAGCGTGGGGTCGAACTTTAGCACGGCTTTCCGCACCTTGCCGGTGGGCGTGTGCGGCAATTCATCGACGAACAGCACGTAGCGCGGCGTCTTCTGCGGCGCCAGCCGTTCGCGACACCACAGCGCGATGTCCTGCGCGGTGGCGCCATCCTCCCTATGGCCGGGCTTTAACACCACGCACACCAGGATGTCGTCCTCGCCCAGTTCCGCGCGCACCGCCACCGCCGCCGCCTCATGCACCGCCGGATGCGCGCCGATCACGCGATCGAGTTCCGCGCCGGCGATGTTTTCGCCCCGGCGGCGAATGATGTCGCCCTTGCGCGTGACAAAACTGTAGTAGCCATCCGCATCGCGCTTCACCACGTCGCCGGTCTTGAACCAGCCGTCGTGAAACGCTGCCTTGGTTTGTTCGGCGTCACGAAAGTAACCCTGCATCACGATCGGCGTTCTCACCCACATCTCGCCTTCGATGTTATCGGCCACATCGCACCCGTTGTCATCAACCACACGGCATTGCGCCCACGCGCGGGCGGGATCAGGGTGGCGCCCCACCGGGCCCATGGTGTGCCACTTCTGCACGCCTTGGACCGGGTTGCAGGTCACGCCCGGAATCTCCGTCATGCCATAGCCGCCGATCAAAACAGGAATGCCGAACTCATTGCGAAAGGTATCCGCGTAGCTGCCGCGCACGCCATACACCGCGCGTATTTTGTGATCAGCGCGATACTCGCTGCGCGGACGGTTTTGCAGAATCGTGCCCATGGCTTCGATGATGTTCACCTCAGTAGCGCCGGTGTCGGCGGCCACCTGCCAGAAGGTCGACGCCGAAAACTTCGGCACAATAATCAAACTCGCCCCTGCCGCCAGCGTGCCCGCCACCGAATAAAAATTCGCGTTGATATGAAACATCGGCAGCACCACCATCACGCGGTCGGTATCCTGCAAATACACGCGCTGCACAAACGCCTCGCCGCCGGTGACAAAACTGCGCTGGCTGTGCATCGCGCCCTTGGGAAAGCCCGTGGTGCCGGAGGTGTAGACGATTAACACGGCGTCGTCGGCGGTGATGTCGTTTCGTAAATCTGCCTGAGGAGCATCGGCTGCAAGATCACTCAGCAGCGGCACATCCTCTACCGCGTTATCCAACAGCGCGAACCACGGCGGCGTTGGCAACCCTTCAGCCGCCTGGCGCGCCACCGCCAGCGTGTCACTCGCCGCCAGCGCCGCGCTCACCTCGGCATGGTGAAACACATACTTCGCCTCCGCAACACCAAACTCAGGATTCACCGGCACCATGATCGCGCCGATGCGCGCCAGCGCAAACAACGCCAGCACATGCCCATCGCAGTTGCGCGCCATCACGGCAATGCGGTCGCCTTTGTGTATGCCGCGCGCGATGAACACCCGCGCCGTTTGTTCAACGGCCTCGCCGAAGGACTGCCACGACCACGACTTACCGTTGAAGAAAATAAATTCGCGCTGTGGGTTGTGCGCGGCGCGGCTGGCGAAGGCGGCGTTTAAGGTGTAGTTGTGATCGGCGTACAGGCGCAGGACTTCGAGAGGGGTTTTCACTTGTTTGGAGCACCTGAACTATCGAGAAACTGAAGGTAAGCTTCAATCATTGATCGCGCCATGCCACGCGCCTCCATCAACTCAGCGTCCGTAGCGTCTCGCAGACCTCTTACATTTTGACCTCGATGCCGACCTTGCCGTATATTCTTGTCATTACAGATACGCCCAAATCGATTCCAGTGAGGCGTATCAATACTAAGCGTAGACATTGCGGCAGACTCATTCCGAAACCGTTTACAAAGTGCTTCTTGTATTTCAAAGAGATGCACCAATTCGTTGTCCGGGTCGCGTACCCCAGCACTGTTACTTTTCAGTAATTCACCCAACACGCTATCGGTTGAGCCGTACTTAGTAACCAATTCTGCAAGGTTCTTTTTTTCTTCAATCCGATCCGCCTTTGAATCACTAACCACATTTCCTTGCTGGTCAGCGACCTGCACATCCAATGAACCTGCGGGAAATTCTAGTTGAGCCCCCTCCAGCTCAATAAAGATTTCTTGTCGTCCATTGGGATGGACTTTTGTAACTTTTGGCCTTGAAAGAACGTATGGCGTGTGACTGAGCAGTTGGACCCCAAGAAAGCGATCATTTAGCGCCACATATAAAGTGTCTCGCATAGACGCATTCGCGTCATATATAGCAGCGGTGGTTCTCGCCTCCACTTTGCCGTTTTCAATAACCATCGTGTAGTCGCTGCGGGAGATAGTGATTTTCTCCTCAAAGTAGTTTGGCGGCAAAAAATCCCAAACTACAATTACGGTAACCTCCTCCATAGCACTCCTCCTTTACCGTTAAGGCAATTCATAAAGCTAGATTGAAACATTTCCAGCCCATACCCATCTTACCGTCCCAGCAACCGGGTAAACCCACTGACAGGTAGATGCCGCAAACTCAGCCCACCGTCGCATCTTGGATAGAATTCATAACTATTTGTTTTTATTGCGTTATTTAAATGCCACTATGAACCTCCACTACTCTTTTGCCATACTGGCTAGCGCTTGGCTTACGCTGTTTGTCAGCACCGCCACCGCCCAACCCGCTTCGACGAGCGCAGCACAGCCCTACCCCACCAAATCCATCCGCATCATCGTAGGCCAAACCGCAGGGGGCGTGTCCGACCTGATTGCGCGCATGGTGGCGCAGCGTTTGACCGAAACGTTCAAGCAATCCGCCGTGGTGGAAAATCGCGCGGGCGCGGCGGGCGGTATCGGCACCGAGATGGCGGTGCGTGCTGCGCCCGATGGTTACACGCTGTTGCTCTCCTCCGCCGGGCCGATTGTCATCAATCCCGGTTTGTATCTCAAGCTCGGCTATGACCCGCTGCGTGATCTGGCGCCGATTGCGTTTATCGCGTCGTCGCCGCTGGTGCTGGTGGTGCATCCTTCGGTGCCCGCTAAAACGGTGAAGGAGTTGATCGCGCTCGCGACGCACACCAAGGCGCAGACGGATCGTTTGAGTTACGGCTCCGGCGGCAACGGTTCGCCGCCGCACCTGACCGCTGAATTGTTCAAGAGCATGACCGGCGCGCGCATGGCGCACATTCCGTTCAAAGGCTCGGCGCCGAGCGTGATCGCGCTGGTGGGCGGGCAAATCGATCTGTCATTTTCCACGATGGCGATCACGCTGCCGCAGGTGAAAGCCGGGCGCATACACGCGCTGGCGGTGACCTCGCCGAAACGCCATCCTGCCGTGCCGCAGTTGCCGACGATGGCTGAAGCCGGCCTGCCGGGCTTTGAATCGCAGCAGTGGTTCGCGCTGTTTGGCCCGGCGGCGTTGCCTAAGGACATCGTCGCTCGCTTGAATGCCGAGGTCGCGCGCTGGCTGGAGTCCCCCGAGGTGCGCGCGCGGCTGTCGAACGAAGGCGCGGAACCGGGAGGCCTGACGCTGGATCAGTTCGCGGCGTTCATTCGCGCCGATGCCGCGCGCTGGATGAAGGTCATCAAGGCGTCAGGCGCCACTGCGGAGTAAGCCATGTCCACATCGAAAGAAACCGCGCTCACCGGCTGCCTGCTCGGCACCGCTGTGGGCGACGCCATGGGCCTTGCCTGCGAGGGTCTGAGCCGGCGGCGGCAGGCAAAAATGTTTCCGGTGCTGAACAGTTATAAATTTCTGTTCGGCAAGGGCATGACGTCGGACGATACCGAACACACCTGCATGTTGGCGCAGTCGGTGATTGCCCACGGCTCACACCCCGATGAAAAGAAACTATTCACTAACTTTGCGTGGCGGCTGCGTTTCTGGATACTCGGCCTGCCCGCGGGCATCGGCCTTGCCACGCTGCGATCGATTCTGAAACTGTGGCTCGGCTTTCCGTCGCACAGGAGCGGCGTGTACTCGGCGGGCAACGGGCCGGCCATGCGCTGCGCGCTGCTCGGCATTGTTTTCGCCGATGATCCGGCACGCCTGTGCGCGATAGTGCGCGATGGTGCGCGCCGCCACGCGCATCACGCACACCGATCCGAAAGCCGAATACGGCGCGTTCGCCGTGGCGCTGGCGGCGCAACTGGCGGCGCGTGGCGCGGACGTCACGCCGGGCGACTATTGGCACGCGTTGCAACAACACATCAACGACGCGGCATTTGTCGCGCTGGTAAAAAGCGTAACCGACAGCATCGCGCGCGGCGAATCATCGGCGCAATTCGCCGAGAGCATCGGCTGCGGCAAGGGTGTATCGGGCTACATGTATCACACCATCCGTTGCGTGCTGCATGTGTGGCTCGCGCATCAGAATAATTACCGCGTCGCCGTCACCGCCATGATTCGCCTCGGCGGCGACGCCGACACCACCGCCGCCATTGTCGGCGCGATAGTGGGTGCGCGAGTGGGCCGCGCGGGCATACCGGCGGGGTGGCTGCGTGATCTGTGCGGATGGCCGCGCAGCGTGTCACGGATGGAACAACTCGGCGCGCGGCTCGCCGCCAGCGCGGCGGGTCAGGGGGTTAAGCCGCTATGGATCAACCCGCTCACCCTGTTATTGCGCAATGTGTTTTTTATGGTCGTGGTACTGCTGCATGACTTTCGGCGATTGCTGCCGCCGTATTGATCCCGCTCCATCGCCGGCCTTTGTTTCAGGAAGATCGTTAGCGATCATGCAGCGGGTTCCATGGCTCGCTTTCTTGCGCAGACCAAGCCCCGTTGTTCCAGTGCGGCGGCAACGCGCAAGCAAAGATCCTCGCGCCAAGGGGCCGCAATGATCTGCATGCCAAGCGGCATCAGGGCCGCCGTCGCCAGCGGCGCGGCAACGACGGGTAATCCAATGAAGGACAGCGGTTGCGTGAGCAATCCCATGTTGGGTCGAACCAGCATGTCGCGCCCGCGTATGCACATCGTTTCCTGTCCGATCACGGTCGCGGCGCGCGGTGTGGCCGGCGCGAGCAACACATCAACATCCTGAAATATCTCGCGCACGCGCTGGCTGAACCAGCGGCGCAACCGTTGTGCCTGCAGATACCATGCGCCCGGCATCATCGCGCCCGCTGTCAGCCGGTCGCGTATCAACGGGTCGAATTCGGCGCGACGGTTCCTGAGATTCGGCAGATGAAGCCGGCCGCCTTCCGCCCCGGTAATGAGGAACGCCGCGGCGCGCGCACGCTCGACCTCCGGCAGGACGATTTCGCGCGTGACGCCGATTGCGCGGGCGGTGGCAGCGACGGCTGCCCACGTTTGCTCATCGGCATTCTGCTCGAAATAGCCCCCCAGCAGCGCGACACGCAGCCCGCCGGCGCCCAGCTTGAGGTGATGTGACACCGGCGCTACCGCGCGTGCCGCGCATGCCGGATCGCGGGCGTCAGTACCCTGCATCGCGTCGTAGGCAGCCGCAAGGTCGCCCGCCGTTTGCGCAAACGGACCGACGTGATCCAGGCTGTCGACAAATGGAAACGAACCGGCACGGCTAAGCCGGCCATAGGTCGGCTTCAATCCAAAAATGCCGCAGAGCGCGCTCGGCACCCGTATTGAGCCATTGGTGTCCGTACCCACGGCAATCGGCACCAGCCCGCCCGCCACCGCCGCGCCGCAGCCACCCGAAGAGCCGCCGGCGATGCAGTGCAACGAATGCGGATTGCGCGTCGCGCCGTAGTGCGCGTTCTCCGTCGTAAAACCATAGGCGTACTCGTCCATGTTCAGCATGCCGACCAGTACCGCACCGGCATCACACAAGCGGCTCACCATGGTTGCATCGGCTGTCGCCGCGTTGTTCGCCGCATTGATGCGTGATCCGGCCAGGGTCACATGGCCCTTCACATCAAAAAGGTTCTTCACCGCAAACGGCACGCCGGCCAGCGGCCCCGGATCACGCCCTGCCGCTATGGCGGCATCGACGGCGGCGGCGTCCCGCAAGGCGCGGTCCGCGGTCACTTCTGTGAATGCGTTGTAAGCTTTGTTGTGCGCGGCGATACGCTCTAGCGTATAGCGGGCGATGTCAGTGGCAGTCCTTCTGCGTCCGCGCACATCAGCCGCGATGTCCAGCGCCGTGGCTTCAGGACTCACGGCTCGAATCTCGGGGCGAGTTCGTCTTCAAGCGCCAGCGGGTGATTCATGACGAGTTGCGCAAGCGCGTGTATGCGCGTCATTTGCTCGCTCACCGCGCCACGCTCCACGGACGTCAGCACAATGCCCAGCGCGGGCGCCGCGGCCTCCACGAATTTATCCGCGTCAAAAGGTGCGGGTGTCATGATGGATCCGTGACCGGAGCTGCCGCGTTTCAATCTTCAGCACGCGCGATGACCGCAATCGGCCCGCCGCCGGGCGGTCCCTGATGCTCGGCGCCGCCCGACACATACACCAGCCCCGTGCCGGCCACGCCCGCGATCAGCCCGCCGACCGCCGCGCGCGCATGGCGCGTCGAGTTAATGTCCGAATCATCCAGCATGGTGTGACGTGCGCCGCGCACTTCGCCGGACGGCGCGGCTTCGGCCTTCGCGAATACGTTCACCAGTCGCTCGCGCGCGGCGGCGCCTCCCGATCCAGACACATCCAGCCCCGCATCCTGAAAGGCGCTGATCACCGCAGTCAGATCAATGGCATCGTTCATCACTGCGTGCCCGATGGTGTAGGGGCTTGCGGAATGCGCGGCATTACCCATCACGATGACCACGTTGCACATCAGCTCGATACCCGCAGAGGTGGACGCGACCGACGAATAGGCGCCCCAGTCTGCCAGCACCGACGCCTCTGACAGCGCTTCACGCAACTCGCCCAAAGCCAGTGCCACGCCTAGCGCTGATGCGCCGCGCGAGTAGCCCATGGATGCATAAGCCTCCTCGGTGACGACAGTTTGCCCGCGGCTCTGCGCGGCGCGCATGCGCTCCACCGTCAGCAAGGGACATTTAATTTGCACGAAGTGAACATCAGATGTCTCTGTGATGCCCGCATCCGCCATGGCAACGGTCACGGCCTTGGCGGTTTCGTCGATCTGCGCGTGGCGGCCCAGTTCTTCCGGCAGGAAGTCGCGTGTGTGCGCGATGCCGACGGACAATCTTTTTTGCGTGCCGGGCGGTTCGTCGGTCTCGCGCCGCGCAAACACCGTCATGTGGGGCGATAGCACGCCTTCCGTGCCGCCCGACATCACAAACGCGATTCGCTGCTCGACCTCGGCGGCGGAAAGTCCCAGCCGCTGCGCGAGACACCCGGCCAGCGCGGTCGTGGCGTATTCACGCGTGAAATCGTTGACACAACCGTTGCCCTCGGTCTTGCCCATGATCGCAATGATCGAGCGCGGATCAAGCGCGCCGTCATCGATCAGCCGCACGAGCCCCGACACGTCCGCAGGCCCCGCCATGGGAATCCTGTGTACATCGACTTTGCTGATGCCGGGCATCGTGCCGCGCCCGTTCAGGCGACTGCCTTCAACTCACGCGGCGCCCCGGGGCGAACATGACTGGTCAGGCGCTGCGTGATATCACGGCGCACCTGATTAAAATCAATCGCCGACACTTCGCGCGGGCGCGCAAGTTCGATCGCCACGTCGGCCTCGATACGTCCCGGCCCCGCCGTCATCACCACTACGCGGTCGGACAGCAACACGGCTTCTTCCACCGAATGCGTGACAAAGATTACCGTCACTTTGGTGCGCGCCCAGATATCCAGTAGCTCCTGTTGCAGACTTTCGCGCGTCAGCGCATCCAGCGCGCCGAACGGCTCATCCATCAGCAACACTTCGCACTCATTCGCCAGCACGCGGGCGATGGCCACGCGTTGCTTCATGCCGCCGGAGAGTTGATGCGGAAACCGGTCGGCAAATTTCTCAAGCCCGACCATATGCAGGTACTCGCTGGAGATTTCGTCGATATACTTCTTGGCCAGCCCTTTCTGACGCGGGCCAAAGCTGATGTTCTCGCGCACCGTCATCCACGGGAACAGCGCGTAATCCTGAAACACCATGCCGCGGTCGCTGCCGGGGCCGGTGATCACGTTCTCGTAAAGACTGACCGTGCCCGATGTCGGCTGTTCAAATCCGGCAATAATTCTGAGCAGCGTGGATTTACCGCAGCCGGATGCGCCGATCAGGCAAACAAATTCGCCCTTGTCGATACGCAGGTTCACGCCACGCAGCGCCTGTACCGCGTCGGCGCCGATCTGAAACGTCTTGGTGACGTCACTGATGCTCAAAAACTGGCGCCGGGGCCTGACCGGCTCAATTAATTGTTCGCTAGGCATGATGTTGCGGGCTCCAGCGCAGCACCCAGTTGTTGATGCTGACGATAATGCGATCGGTTAAAAAGCCGGCGAGGCCGATGATAATCATGCCGGTAATCACCAGGTCTGTGCGCGACAAGGTGCGCCCGTCCATGATGACCGACCCCAAGCCGGTGGGCACGCCGGTCATTTCGCCCACCACGATCAGTATCCATGCAAAGCCGTGCGCGAGGCGCAGGCCGTTGAAGATGCCGGGCATCGCCGCCGGCAATACCACCTGACGAAACATGCGCGAGCCGTCGCAGCCCAGCATCGACGCCGCCTCGAACAAACGCGGATCCACCGAGCGCACGCCGAAAATCGTATTCAGCAGCACGGGATAAAACGCGCCGAGAAACACCAGAAAAATCGCCGAGCGCGGCCCCAGACCGAAGAAAATCATCGACAGCGGCAGCCAGGCCGTGACCGGAATCGGCCGCAGCATCGAAAGCGTGGGGTCGAGCATCTGGCGAATGATTTTGACCTTGCCGATCAGCAACCCCAGTGGAATGCCGATCACGATCGCCAGCGCGAACCCGCCATACACCCGCTGCATCGAGGCGAAAAGATGCGTGAGTATGGTGCCGCTGAAGGCGTCGTTGTGGATGCCGCCGAAAGTGAAGTCCCACATCATGGTGCCGACTTGCGACGGCTTGGGAACCAGCCGGGTGCCGGTCATCACCACCAGTTGATGCCACAGAAGCAACAGTAGCAGCGGAAACGCCACCGCTAGGAGAACACCCTGCACGCGCTCCGGCAGCCACGGTTTGCGCGCAACTGCCGGGGCGGCTGTGCCTACCGTCTCGGCAGTCGTACCCATAGCCGGGGCGACCGCACCCTCAACCGGCGTGGTCGTACTCACCCCGGCAGGCTTCTCCGCCGCCACGGGTATCTCGGTGGGAAGCGCCGACACCGGCACGCTCTCCAGCCGGCCTACTTCTTGGCCGGCGCATCCGCTGGCATGAATTTGGCGTTGATGAATCGATCAAAGTTAGGCAGCTCGCGAATCTGCTTTTTCTCCAGCATCAAAGCGCCATAGGCTTTGGCGCGTTTGATGAATTCGTCATCGATCTTCCACGTCAGTTGCACGTTGGGCGCCGCCAGCTCAATCGATTTCTGTTGCTGACCGAGTTTTTGCATGGTCATCTTGACCATTTCCGCGCGGTTGCTCATGGCGTACTCCGTCGCCTTGCGATGCATATCCATCATGATCCTCACCAGATCGGGGTTCTTGTCGATCATCTCCTGACGTGTCGCCCAGATCATGTTGAGCGACCCGATGGGCGTGCTGTAGGGGTATTCGACGATCCTGCCGTCGCCGTTGGCGAGACTGATGCCGGGGCCGGGTTCGGCGCCCACGTAGGCATCGATGTCACCGCGCGCCAGTGCCGGTGCCATGTCGGAGAACGGCAGGCGTATCGGCTGAATGTCCTTGATGCTCATGCCTTCGGCTTTCAGGCGCTCAAGAATGACTACTTCCTGCGTGGAGCTCGGCCAGATGGCGACGCGCTTGCCCTTCAAATCCTTGATGGTCTTGATGTCGGATTTGGTGCTCGCCACCACCGCCATGCCGCCGTTGCATTGCGGCGCAAAGATCACCACCGGCTCGCCAGCCGCCGCACCCAGCATCGCCGCCGCAATGCCAAAGGTGGCAAAATCCACCGAGCCCGTGACTACGGCGTTCTTGCTGTCCGTCGGCGTTTCAAACGGAATCACGTCGATCTTGTAACCGGGCGGCGCGAACTGTTGATAAAAATACGGCGTAATGCCGTGTATCAACTTGAGTGTGCCGACCTTGATTACCTTTTCCTGCGCCTGCGCGGTATGCAACGTGGGCAATGCCAGCGGTGCAAGCAGGGCAAGAGCGGCGGCAATAAACTGTCTGCGTAGTGAGAGTAACGATGACATGAGGCAATCTCCTGGTTAATGCGCCGGGCGGGCATGGGACACACCTGCTTCGCGCTTCACCCTTACTGCTGAGCAACCATCATGCCATCTAAAAATTATTGTTTAAAAACAAATAGTTACCATAACTCCCGTTGATGGGCGCGCACCGTATCGAAGCGCTCCACTTGCAAAGTGCACCAAACCGGCGCGCCTCAAGGCTATGTAGTGGCAATCTCACGCACCAACATGGTCAGCGCGCCATCGGGCCGAGCCAGTTCTTCAAGAATGGTGAAGTGATTGTGGCCGCTCAGGCACGTGAGGCGTCCCGGCAGCCCGGCTTGCTCACGCGCCGCCGCATAGGCCGTGGATTGACGCTGCAACTCCGGTAGTTCGCCCGTGCCGCACGCCAGCATCAGCGGCGCGGCCCGCACGGCGAGATTCAACAAGGGACTCAAGCGCCGCGCCGCATCCGCGTCCAGCCGCAATTTGGCATTGAGATAGTTCAGGCGTATCGGTTCCAGATCAAAAATACCGCTGATCGCCAGCCCTGCCTTTACCTCGGGTTGATCCATCATCATCGCGGTGAGATACCCTCCCGCCGACCAACCGGACACGATGATGCGCGCAGGGTCGCCGCCGAATTCCGCCGCGTGTTGCGCAATCCAGCCTATAGCCGCACGCACTTCATCGACGATGCCATCGAGCGTGATCGCGGGCGCCAATGTGTAGCCGGGCAGCGCCACGTGGATGCCGTGCGCGAGCGGGCCCGCCGCGAGGAAGCTGAAAGTCTCTTTGGCGCGCATTTGCCAATAGCCGCCGTGAATGAAGATGAGAATCGGCGCGGGTCTCGCCGTTGGCGCTGCGGCAAAATAATCGATGCGATTGCGTTCGGCAGACCCATAGCGCAGATCAAGATGTTGCGGCATGGCCGCGCGTAACCGCGCGCTGCGCGCATCAAAATCCGCCAGCAGCGCGGCGCTGTTCGCCACCGCCGCCGTGTTGTCATAGGCGGCATCGAGTGCGGCGCGATCCATGCCGCGATACAAGGTCATCGCGAATTCACGGATTAGCGCGCGACGTTCGCCGTCACCCACCGTGCCGCTTCAAACAACAGACGGTCGTTATTGCGCGCGGCCATCAACTGCGCGCCCACCGGCAGACCGTTGGGGCCGGTAAACAGCGGCAGCGTCATGCACGGCAGATGCGTGCTGGTGCCGATCAGACAATGATTCGCATTGCCGGTAGCGTTCAATCCTACCGGCGCTTCGCCCGATGCCGCGGGCACCAGCAGCACGTCGAAATCCTTAAACACGTCGTGCATCATGCGGCGCAGGCGCGCGAGGGTGCTGCGCGATTCGCGGTATTTGTCGAAGCTGCACGCAAGCCCGTCTTTCAAGCGGTTGTTGCGCAGGGTTTCGCTAATCATCTCGTAGTGATGATCAATTTCCCACGACCGGTTGCGCGCGAACTCAAAGCTGGTCACCCAGCGGTGGGCATCTTCCAGTTGGTTGAATGCGTCGAGCAATGTGACATCGCTGACTTTCGCGCCCGCTTTGGCCAGCTTGGCAGCACAGTCTTCGAGCGTTTGTTGCGTAGTGGGTTCGCATTGATTCCAGAACGGCGTGCGGCAAAAGCCTATGCGTGGCGGCTGGATGATTTGCGCGGCCAGTGGCTGCGGCGTCACGCCGAGTACCACGTCACGATACAGCGCGATATCTTCCACCGAACGCGCGATCAGGCCGACGGTATCCACCGAACCCGAGGCTTCCATCACGCCGTGACAACGAATGTCGCCCCACGTCGGCCGATAGCCCACGCAACCGCAAAACGCCGCCGGTCTTATGGTCGAGCCAGTCGTTTGCGTACCCACCGCCAGCGGCACCATGCTGT
>JAYVQD010000567.1:0-3527 GCA_043777275.1 Nitrosomonadales bacterium | reverse complement strand
ACTGGATGACCAGCAAAATCTATCTCAATCTGAAAGACTGAGTTCCCCATCCCAATGCAGTCGCTTGCTTCCATTTACAGAAAAAAAGTTGCACAACCAAAATCGTTCTCCGGGCTTTACGCCACAACGACAACCTGTGTTATACAATAATATTGTTTAAAAACGGATACTTACGATACATTTCGGCATAGTGAGCGCTAGGCCTAGCGCAACAAGCATTCGATCACTGCGTTACCCGGCTTATTTTTTCGCGATCAGGCGCTGGCGCCGTGTCTCGGCCAGACAGATACCCGCCGAAACCGACACGTTGAGACTTTCCACCGTGCCCAGCATCGGTATACGCACCAGCTCGTCGCAACTCTCACGCGTGAGGCGACGCATGCCCTCACCTTCCGCTCCCAGCACCAGCGCGCGCGCACCGTCGAGTTTGGCAGCGTACAGATCGGTGGTTCCGTGTTCGTCCATACCGGTAATCCAGATTTCGCGCTCTTTGAGTTCGCGCATACTGCGTGCGAGGTTAGTCACTGAAATGTAGGGCACGGTTTCCGCCGCGCCGCTGGCGACTTTTGACACCGTGGCATTGATGCCCACAGCGCGATCCTTCGGCGCGATCACGGCATGCACGCCCATCGCATCCGCCACGCGCAGGCACGCGCCGAGGTTGTGCGGATCGGTGACGCCATCCAAGATCAGCAGCAGCGCCGGTTCGCTGAGCGATTCCAGTACATCGTCGATGTGCGTGGCGAGTTTCACCGGCGCAATGCTGGCGGCGACGCCCTGATGACGAGCGTTGCCGGTCAGGTCGTCGAGCCGCCGCGCGTCAACGGTCATCACGCGCACGTTGCGTGTTTTGGCGAGTTCCAGCAAATCAGCGCCGCGATGGTCCTTGCGCGCTCCATCGAAATAGATTTCGCGTATGGCATCGGGTGCACTGCGCAGACGGCTGGTGACGGCATGAAAGCCGTATATCACTCGGGACTCGGTCATATTTAATTCAATAAAAACAAATAGTTACGATTTACTCGACAAAGGCTTTGCCGGCACATCATCGAGCGCGAAATCAATCCGCGCCGAGTCAAGATTAGCGCGCATGACTTTCACCCGCACCCGGTCGCCGAGGCGAAAGCGGCGCTTGGTGCGCTCGCCCATCATCTGATGCTTGGCCGCATCGAAATGAAAATAGTCTTTGCCTAAATCCGAGACATGTACCAAACCTTCCGCGTAAATATCGTCAAGCGCGACAAAAACGCCAAAGCCGGTAACGCCGCTGATGCTGCCGTTGTAGCTTTCACCAACCTTGTCCTGCATGTAGTAACACTTCAACCAGTTGGTAACATCGCGTGTGGCTTCGTCTGCCCGACGCTCGGTCATCGAGCACTGCTCGCCGAGTGCGGTCCAATCGCCCGGCTCGTAACGGCTTTTCGCCAGCACTGCTTTGATCGCGCGGTGTACCAGCAAATCCGGATAGCGGCGGATGGGCGAGGTGAAATGTGTGTACGACTCATACGCGAGTCCAAAGTGGCCGGCGTTCTTTGGGCTGTACACTGCCTGCTTCAACGAGCGCAGCATCACCGTTTGCAGGAGTTGGGCATCCGGCCTGTCGCGCACTTTGGCGAGCAGCGCGGCGTAATCCTTGGCATGCGGCTTGTCGCCGCCACTCAGATCAAAGCCAAAGCTGCCGAGAAATTCGCGCAGCGCGGCGAGCTTTTCCGGCGTCGGCCCTTCATGCACGCGATACAGCATGAGCTGGCCGTTTTCCGCCAGAAAATCCGAGGCGCACACGTTGGCCGCCAGCATGCATTCTTCGATCACGCGATGCGCATCGTTGCGCTTGACCGGCACAATGCGTTCTATCTTGCGTTGCGCGTTAAACAGGATTTCAGTCTCAGTAGTCTCGAAATCAATCGCGCCGCGTTTGGCGCGCGCCTTCACCAGTTTTCCGAACAACGTATAGAGATTTTTGAGTTGCGGCAGCAGCTTGCGTTGCGCGGGCGTGCCGGCGGTTTTGTCCACCAGCATCGCCGCGACGACGGTATAGGTCAGCCGCGCGTGCGAGCGCATCACCGCTTCATGAAACGAGTAATCGGTAATAACACCTTGCGCATTAACCGTCATGTCGCAGGCCATGCACAGCCGATCAACATCCGGGTTGATCGAACACAGCCCATTCGACAAATGCTCCGGCAGCATGGGAATAACCTGGCGCGGAAAATACACCGAGTTGCCGCGTTGCTTCGCCTCGGTATCCAGCGCGTCGCCGGGCTTGACATAGTAACTCACATCCGCGATCGCCACGATCAATCGGAATTCGCCGCGACCATGGGTTTCGCAATACACCGCGTCGTCGAAGTCGCGCGCGGTTTCGCCGTCGATGGTCACCAGCGGCAGGCCGCGCAAATCAAGACGGCCTTTGCAGTCTTTCGCGGTGACCACCGGCGCGTATTTCGCCGCCAGTTTTTCGACCTCGGGCGGGAACACGTGCGGCAAGGAATGTTTACGCAGTGCGATCTGGATTTCCATGCCGGGGTCGCCGTAGTCGCCCAGCAACTCCACCACGCGCGCCACCGGCTGACTGTGCCGCGCGGGTTGCGCGATCAATTCCACGGTCACCACCTGCCCGGCTTTGGCGCTGCCGATTTGATCCGGCGGCACCATGAATTCCTGGCTGATGCGCTTGTCTTCCGCCACCACGAAGTAAACGCCGTGACGGCTTTGCAAGCGTCCCACATGGTGCGTTTTGGCACGCTCCAGAATCTCGGCGATCTTGCCTTCCGGGCGGCCGCGGCGATCCACACCGGAGATGCGCGCCACCACGCGATCGCCATGCAACACTTTGCGCATTTCGTCGGGGCCGAGAAACATATCCGGCCCCTTGTCATCACGCACTAAAAAGCCGAAGCCATCGGCATGCCCCTGCACGCGGCCCGCCACAAGGTCCAGTTTCTCGACGATGCAGATATCGTCGCGCCGGTTACGCATGATCTGGCCTTCGCGCTCCATCGCAGCCAGACGCCGTGTAAACGGGATGGCCTCTTCCGGGCGGATGTCGAGCAATGCGGACAATTCCGGCTCGGCGACAGGCACGCCGCGCTCTTTCAACGTGGCCAGAATAAATTCACGACTCGGCAATGGGTTCTCATAAAGCCCGGCTTCGCGCTCGTAGAAGGGGTCGCGTTGGTCGCGGGCTGTGTCAGCCGCTTTGGGGTTGATCACATGGCGTGGTGCGCGCGGCATTCTGGGCTCGCGTGACTCACGGGGCGGGCGCGGGTCGCGTGCCGGACGTGCATCGCGCGGTGCAGCGCCAGCCGGCGCGTTCTTGGAGGACTTGCGCGCCTTGCCCACCTTACCGACTTCTGCTGCCTTGGCTTTCGCTTTGGCGGACTTGGGTTTGGACATCGGGGCAGTGCGGGCTTGCGTTTCTTTTTTACGTGTTTTCATTTGCTCAATTCAGGTCATTCAGATAAAATCGCCGCCTGCTATCCATAGGCCCAGATGGCGGAATTGGTAGACGCACCAGCTTCAGGTGC
>JAYVQD010000566.1:0-3531 GCA_043777275.1 Nitrosomonadales bacterium | reverse complement strand
ATCGAATAGGGTGACGAACCCACACTGCGCGGGTCATCGCGGTTGACAACCGATGCTGATTCGGAGACAGTTCGCCGCGAAACTTCGAGGAAACCATGAACATCCGCTCCGTCCATTACATCCATTTCGTCTATTGCATCCGTTTGCCCGTTACAGCCCTGATACTCTGCGCCGGTGCGCTGCCGTTAGCCGCCGTAGCGCAGCCCGCTGCACAGGCCTATCCCAACAAAGCCATCCGCATGATCGTGACCTTCCCCGCCGGGGGCGGCGTGGATTTCATGGGGCGCATCATCGGGCAGAAGCTCTCTGAACGCATCGGCCAGCAAGTCATCATCGACAATCGCGGCGGCTCCAACGGCATCATCGGCTTGCAGGCGCTGATGGCCTCACCTGCGGACGGCTACACCATCGCCAGTTCCTCCGCCGGCCCACTGGCGGTGAATCCGCATGTGTACCCCAAACTGCCCTACGACACGCTGCGTGATTTCACCATCATCGCGCGCGGCGTGGATTTTCCGCTGCTGCTGCTGACGCACCCCTCGCTGCCCGTGAAAAACGTCAAAGATTTAATCGCGCTCGCCAAGGCGCGTCCGGGCGAGCTGACTTGCGCTTCATCAGGCGCGGGTAATGCGGATCATCTGGCCTCGGAGTTATTCAAGTCGATGGCCAAAATTACCATGATCCATGTACCGTACAAAGGCAGCGGCCCCACCGCCATCGCGCTGCTCTCCGGCGAAGTGCAACTGATGTTTTCGAGCATCCCGCCCACGCTGGCGCACATACGGGCAGGCAAAATGCGCGCACTCGGCGTCGGCAATGCCAAGCGTATTCCGTCGCAACCGGATTTTCCGACCATCGCCGAATCCGGCCTGCCGGGTTATGAAGCGTATTCGTGGGGCGGCATCGTCGGCCCGGCCAAAATGCCCGCCGAGGTGGTGCAAAAACTCAATCGTGAAATCAACGAAGTGCTGAAATCCAAAGACGCCGTAGATCGTTTTTTAGCCGGCGGCACCATACCCGTGCCTGCCACGCCGGAGGAATTCAGCACGCTAATTACCTCCGAAATCAAAAAATGGGGCGCCGTGGCGCGCGCGGCGAATATTCGAGCGGATTAACGTAGTTGTCGGTTGGCGCCGGGCTACTCTTGTTACCTACTCCGCCTTTACATCGTAGCGTTTAATCTGCGCGCCCCAGCGTTCGATTTCGCTTTTTAAAAACGGCTGTTGCTGCTGCGGCGCAATGCTCATGATGCGTCCACCGCCGGCTTCGATGCGCGCCGTGAAATCCGCGTCGCGCGTGACATTCACAAAAATCGCGCGCAGCGCATCCACTGTCGCGCGCGGCGTTGCGGCGGGTGCGAACATGCCCATCCAGCTTTCACCCTCGAATTTCACCACGCCCGACTCGTTGACCGTAGGCACGTTGGGCATTTCTTTCGAGCGCGCGGCGGGAGACACCACCAGCCCTTTTGCGCGGCCGGTTTCAACATAGCGTCGCGCTGCTGTCATGTTGTCGAACATCAAATCAATGCGGCCGCCCATCAGCTCCTGCGCGGCATTGGCTGCGCCTTTGTACGGCACATGCAGCAAATCCAGCCCCATACTGCGAAACAAAATCGTGCCCCACACGTGCTGCACTGAACCCACGCCTGCCGACCCGTAGGTGAGTTTGCCGGGACGTTCCTTCGCATATTTCGACAATTCCGCCAGATTGTTCGCCGGCAAATCCGCGCGGGCAATCAGCAAAAACGGATAGGCGGCGATAAACCCCACCGCGACAAAATCGCGCAGCGAATCGTAGGGCAGGTTCTTGTAGAGAAAACCATTCATCACCATCGAGCTGCCGCTGGACACCAGCAGCGTGTGGCCGTCGGGTGTGGCCTTGGCGCCGTATTCCGTGCCGGTGGTCGAGCCCGCGCCGGGCCGGTTTTCCACCACCACCGTGTGGCGCATCAGGTCGGACATGGTGCGCGCCACCTGCCGCCCCGTGATATCGGTGCCGCCACCCGGCCCCGAAGCGACAATAATGCGGATCGGGCGTGATCGCAGGCTTTGCTCGGCAGCGTTTTGCGTTTGCGCCGTTGCAGGCACAGCCAGAACGGCTGACAGAAACATCCATGCACCACGTGCCATGCCACCTCCCGCGAATTCGTAACCAGCGGTATGATACAGCCCTCGTTCCCCCGCCCTCAAGGAAGCAGCCATGTCAAACGGATTCTCGCTCACGCTCAGCCACGTCGGATACTTCGTCACCGACGTCAACAAGATGGTGGATTTTTACACGCGCGTGCTGAAATTCGTGGTGTCGGATCGCGGAGACCGCGACGACGGCGGCGCCATCGTGTTCATGACGCGCGATCCACGCGAACACCATCAACTGGTGTTCGCCACCGGCAAGCCCGCGCAGTTGGATTTTAATGTCGTCAATCAGATTTCGTTTCGCGTGGACAGCCTCGCGACCCTGCGCGAAATGTTTCGCGCACTGCAAAAAGAGCCGATCCAGAAAATGCTCGGCCCGATAACGCACGGCAACGCGCTGTCGGTGTACTTTCTCGACCCCGAAGGCAACCGCGTGGAGTTGCTGATCGACACCCCATGGTACGTGCCGCAACCGCATCGCCTGGTGGTGGATTTAGAGCAACCCGACGAACAATTGTGGGCCGGCATCGAAAAACATTGCCGCGAAACGCCGGGCTTCAAACCTGCCGAAGAATGGCGCGCGGAGATTTCCAAAAAAATCGCGGCGGCGGTGCGGTAGCGTGTAGTTTGTAAATCCACACGCGGGGACGCGTGCTCGGCACCCGAACGCCGCCGGGCGTGATGTCGGCGCGTTACTTGATGCTCTTAGCCGCAGCGGCCTTGGCCGCTGCGGCGGCACTGGCATCAGACTTCAACTGTCGCCGCCCCCACCTCCTTTACCGCCTTGTTCACCCGGCGGATGTTCGCCGGCTTGAATGCCGCTCTTAAAGGGTGCCGCAGATTTAGAACTTATCCGTAAATAATGTTCACGTCCAGATTGATCTTTCTGAACGCCATGATTGATGCGGCCAAGTGGTTGAGCGCCAGGAAGCTGCGATCAAGCTTTTCATATCGCACCAGCAGTTTGCGAAAGCGGTTGAACCAGCTGTGCGCCACCTCAACGACCCAACGCATGGCTTTCTTCTCAGGATCGCGCTTGAGTTCGGCAGCCTCCTTTCCCCGTCCCTTGACATGGGCAATGTAGCCATGTTTTTCGATTACTTTGAGGGCGGGTGCTCCGGTGTAGCCGGCGTCGGCGCACAGATGTTTGTGACGCCTTTGTGGCGGGCTGGTGCGCTCGACTACGATGGAATCGAGCACGGCCTCCAACTGCGAAACGTCATGCCGGTTGGCTCCGGTCACGACGAGAGACAACGGGACGCCACGACCGTCCACCAGCAAATGGCGTTTGCTGCCATTTTTTTCCCCGATCCGTTGGGTTCGGTCCAACGCTTTGCTGTGCCAGTGGCGCCTTCATCATCGCGCCGTCAATGCTTTGCCACCTCCAGGCGAT
>JAYVQD010000565.1:0-13995 GCA_043777275.1 Nitrosomonadales bacterium | reverse complement strand
AGCCAGTTCAGGCGCGCACCGATCAACATCACCACATCGGCTTCGGGCAGCACATAAGAACGCGCAGCGGCTGCGGACTGCTCGTGCGTATCGGGCAGCAGACCCTTGGCCATCGACATCGGCAGGTACGGGATACCGGTCTTCTCGACTAAAGCGCGGATATCCGCGTCGGCCTGTGCATAGGCAGCACCCTTGCCCAGCACGATCAACGGGCGCTTCGCGTTTTTCAATAATGCAAGCGCGCGCTGCACCGCGTCCGGCGCCGGGATCTGGCGCGGTGCCGGATCGACTACCTTGATTAGCGATTTCATCCCCGCGTCCAAGTCCATGCTCTGCGCGAACAGCTTGGCCGGCAGGTCGAGGTAGACGCCGCCCGGACGACCGGACACGGCCGCACGAATCGCGCGCGCGATGCCCACGCCGATGTCCTCGGCGTGCAGCACGCGGAAGGCGGCTTTGCACAGCGGCTTGGCGATGGCTAACTGATCCATCTCTTCGTAGTCACCCTGTTGCAGATCGACGATCTCGCGCTCGCTGGAGCCGCTGATGAGGATCATCGGAAAGCAGTTGGTGGTGGCGTTGGTCAGTGCGTTAAGACCGTTCAGGAAGCCGGGCGCGGAGACAGTCAAGCAGATGCCGGGTTTTTGTGTCATGAAGCCCGCGATGGCGGCGGCGTGGCCGGCGTTTTGTTCATGGCGGAACGAAATCATGCGCATGCCCGCGGCTTGCGCTTTGCGCGTGAGATCAGTGATCGGAATGCCCGGCAGACCGAAAATCGTGTCGATGCCATTGAGCTTGAGGCCATTGATGACCAGGTGAAAGCCGTCGATCTGTTCGGGGGATTGTGTGTCAGTTGTCATATTGAGACGCCTCGCGTTTTTGCGGTCTGTTGAACCGGCGTTTTTCTAACGGGTTTGATGGAAAGTATCATAGAGGGCCGCACGCACATGTACTCTTGATCCCGGTCAATTTTGCAGCGGGGCCGCCCGATTTATATCGGTTAAATCTTCCCGCGCCGCTTTAAACGGCTGAGCGTTTCCGGCGACAGATTCAAATAAGACGCCAGTTCCTTTTTCGGCAGGCGCTCGGCGAGTTCAGTGTGTTTGCGCATAAAGCGTTGCACCCGTCCCGGCGCATCGAGCAGATGCAGGGTGATGGTGTGCGCCATGACTTCGCTCATCAGCTTCATCACTTCGAGCTCGAACTCGCTCTTGATTTTGGCATGGCGCTCAAGAAAAGCCGCCCATTGCAGCATCGACAGCTTGGCGGCACGCACTTTGGTGACCGCGCGTATGGAGTACGGCATCGGCATCTTCAGGCGCCACGCGGCGTAGCTGGTATCGATGTCACTTTCGGCGGCAAAGCGTAAAATCATTTCCTTGCCCTGGGCGTTGGACACGGCCCGTTTTAAAATCCCATCAATGACGAAATATTGTTCCATGGCGTGCGTGCCCTGGCGCTCCAGCGTTTCGCCCTTGGCATAGTCGATGATTTCCAGCAACGGCTCGAATTCGTTCCACTGCGCCACGCCGAGGTTTTTTAAAACCATGTTTTGCCGCAATTGCAGGCGCAAGAGTTTGGACTGGGGATGCAGTGCAAGTTGGGTCATATGCGTCGGATGAAATCAGGCGAATCACCAAATGGAATTATATAACCATTTGTTTATTAAGTAAGTTTTTGGAATGGAATCTTGACTCCGGTCAAGGCTGCCAGGGTCGCCATTACCTATAGTTGCGCCCTCTTGCCGGGGTACAATCATCCGCTGCGGAATTTTTTGGAGAAATGAATGGAAGCATTAAAGGGCGTCAGAATTCTCGACATGACCCACGTGCAGGCGGGTCCCACCTGCTCGCAGTTGCTGGCGTGGATGGGCGCAGACGTAATCAAATTCGAGCCACCGCAGGGTGATGCCACGCGCGGGCAGTTGCGCGACGTGCCGAATGCCGACAGCCTTTATTTCACCATGTTGAACTGCAACAAGCGTTCGATCACGGTGAACATGAAAAACCCGGACGGCAAAAAAGTCTTCGTCGATTTGCTGATGAAGTGCGACATCATCATGGAGAACTTCGGTCCCGGTGTGCTGGATCGATTCGGTTTTACGTGGGAAAAAATTCACGAAATCAATCCGAAGATCGTGATGGGTTCGATCAAGGGCTTTGGCTCCAGCGGCCCGTACTCGGATTTCAAGGCGTATGAAAACGTTGCGCAGGCGATGGGCGGCTCGATGAGCACCACGGGTGTGCCCGACGGCCCGCCGTTTGTGACCGGCGCGCAGATCGGCGATTCCGGTACCGGGCTGCATCTGGCCATCGGCTTGCTGGCGGCGCTGCATCAGGCCAACCGCACGGGTCAGGGCCAGTATGTAGAAGTGGCGATGATGGACGGCGTGATGAACTTGTGCCGCGTGAAATGGCGCGATCATCAGCGTCTCACGCGTCAGTCGTTGAGCGAATATTCCGTGCCTACGCAGCAGGGCATGGGTGACGTACCGCGCGCCGGCAATGATTCCGGCGGCGGACAATTGGGCAATGCCGTCCACTGTAAACCGGGCGGCCCCAACGATTATATTTACGTGGTGGTGCAAGAGGCGGTGTGGGATGGTCTGGCCAAACGCATTGGGCCTGATATCGGATTGCCTGATCTGGCCAGCGATGAGCGTTTCGTCAAGATTGCCGATCGCCGCAAGAACCAAAATGCCATTTGGGCGGCGCTCACAAAATTCGCCGCCAACTACACCAAGCGCGAATTCATGGCGATATTGAATCCGCTGGATGTGCCCTGCGGGCCGATCATGTCCACCGAGGATTTGGCGACGGATGAACATGTGCGCGGACGCGAGATGTATGTCGAGCTCGATCATCCGCAGCGCGGCAAGTGGTGGAATGTCGGTATGCCGATCAAACTGTCGGCTTCACCTGCGGTTATCAAGCGTTCGCCGACTTTGGGCGAGCATACCGATGAGGTGCTGAAGGACGTGCTGGGTTACGCCGACGACAAGGTGGCTCAGATGAAGACGGCGGGTGCTTTTTCGTTACCGCCGAAGAAAGTCGCCTAAGAGGAGTTACGCATGAAAATCGCAATTATTGGGCAGCAAGATTTTGGTAAAGCCGTGCTCGACGCTTTTCTCGCACGTGGCGATGAAGTCGCGGGCGTGTTTTGTGCGCCGGAGAAACCGGGCGCAAAAGCCGACCCGGTGCGTGCCGCCGCCGAAGAAAAAAAGCTCAAGGTATTCCAGTTCAAATCGCTGCGCGAGCAGGATGCGCATGATGCGCTGAAAAGTCTGAACGTGGATATCGGCATCATGGCCTACGTGTTGCAGTTCGCGCCCGATACGTTTGTGCATTTGCCGCGTATGGGCACGATTCAATATCACCCATCGCTGCTGCCGAAGTACCGCGGACCGTCGTCGATCAACTGGCCGATCATGCGCGGCGATACCAAAACAGGTTTGACGATTTTCCGTCCGAACGAAGGTTTGGACGAAGGCCCGGTGATACTGCAAAAAGAATGTGCCGTGGGGCCCGACGACACCCTGGGGGATGTGTATTTCAATCACCTGTTCCCGCTGGGCGTGAAGGCGATGTTGGAGGCCGCTGATCTGGTGTTCGCGGGCAAGCACAGCGAAACCGCGCAGGATGAATCCAGGGCCAGTTACGAAGGCTGGTGCCGCGCGGGAGAATCACGCATCCATTGGGCAAGCCATGTTGATATTGTCTACAACGTGATTCGCGGCTGCAATCCCGCTCCGGGTGCGTGGACCATGTTGAACGGCAAGAAAGTGCAGATTTTCGATGCACGCAAGCATCTGTTTCGCCGATTCGCTGACGTCGCCGGCAAAATCGGCGAAGTCTCCAGTGTGACCGATCAGAGTTTTCGCGTTACGGCACAAGGCGGCACGATTGAAATCCTGCGTGTGCGCGGTGAAGATGGCAAGAAAGTTTCTGGCGGAGAATTCGCGAGAGCCAATGCGCTTGCCGGCGGTGTCATTTTTGATTCCTGATCCGATTCAGACTACTTTCAAGCGCTATTCTGTTCGGCACTGCAAAAACGCCACTCGCCGAGTGGCGTTTTTTTGTGCGCGGAATTTTAGTAACTATTTGTTTTTAAACAATTTTTTATCCATTCCTCAAATTGAAATGGGATCGATATGCGCAACCTGCGGCAAGCAGGATGGGTGATTGCTGTATCCTAAACACTATATTGTTATGGTGTTTACATGCGCCCAAGGCAAAAAATATGGCTTTTCTTTTTGAATATCGTAAAATGAATCAGTGGGTTGCGTAAAACCATTCACAAATAACATAACCCTTTTTAAGCCTTTTCCCGCAATGATTTTGACTATGTCGCGCAATAGTGCCTCGTGTTGGCGTGGTGGCCGGATTCACGTCCGTCATTCAAAGCAGTTAGTGGCAAGGCTGGCCCGCGTGCATCAGCGAGACGGAAAAATTTGATGGCAGAAGAAACCAAGCTTTTTGATATGGTCTCGGTCACGGATGTCGGCAGGGTTCGGTCTCACAACGAAGACAGCATTGCCACCGATCCCGATATCGGCGTGGCGACGCTTGCCGACGGCATGGGGGGGTACAACGCAGGAGAAGTCGCCAGCGGTATCGCGGTGGCCATGATCCCCGCGGAGATGCGTAAGCTTCGCGCAGAATTGTTGCTGGATCAGATGTCCGACAGCGAGATCGAAAAGCGCGTCGAAGCACAGGCGCGCAAGGTGAATGCCGCGATTTACAACGCGGCACAAAAAGAATCGCAATATGCCGGCATGGGCACGACGCTGGTGTTTGGCTGCTGGCACCGCAATAAAGTTACCGTGGGGCATTTGGGCGACTCACGCATGTATCGCCTGCGCGGAGACGCCATTGAGTCGCTTACCAAGGATCATTCCTGGATACAAGAGCAGATTGACAAGGGCTTGATGACTTATGAGCAGGCGCGGGCGTCGAAAAAGAAGAATTTGGTCACGCGCGCCTGCGGCATTGATCCCAATGTGATGCCGGAAGTACATACGCATGTGGTCGAGCAAGGTGACATATACATGTTGTGTTCGGATGGTCTCTACGACATGGTGCCTGACGAAGATATTCATCTCACGGTGAAGTCGCTCAAGTCAAATCTGCCGCTGGCGGCGCAGCAACTGGTGCAGCAGGCCAATGACAACGGTGGGCGCGATAATATTTCCGTGATACTGGTTCATGTGTTGCGGGGCTATCGGGAACAGTCGGGGTTTTTCGAGAAATTGAAATCCTGGTTCAAATAAAGTTTGAGGATACAGTCATGGCGAAGTTAATACTCAGTCTCGATGGGTCGGTGATCCGGGAACTTCCACTCGACAAAGAGCGCATAACCATCGGACGCAAGCCGCAGAATGACATCCAGATTGAAAATCTGGCAGTGAGCAGCGAGCACGCGTGTGTGGTGACCATACTCAACGATTCCTTTCTGGAAGACCTCGGGTCCACCAACGGCACGCTGGTCAACGGCGCGCCTATCAAGAAGCATATTCTGCAGAATAGTGATCTGATCGAGATCGGAAAATACAAACTCAGGTTTGTAAACGATGGCCCGGCTGTCAACCAGACGACAGTCGAAGATTTCGAGCGCACCATGGTGTTGCGCGCGCCGTCCGCCGCGTCTCGCCCGGCACCGCCCTCGCCGCCGCCCTCGCCGCAGTCCTCACTACAGCCCACAGCACCCGCTGCGCCGGTAGTCGAATCCAGGCCTGCGCCGGCACCGGTGACCACGCGGCCTCCCGCCCGGGCAATAGAGGCTGCTCCAGCGTCTGCCGCCATGCAGCAGGCGTGCATTCAGCTCATGAGCGGCCCCGGTGTTGGTAAAGAACTACAATTAACCAAGAGTCTTACCACGCTCGGCAAGCCGGGCGTGCAGGTCGCGGTCATTACCAAGCGGCCTCAAGGATATTTCATCACCCATGTGGAAGGCGCTAAATTTCCGGTGCTGAACGGACGCACGCTGGACAATCAGGCGCATGCGCTTGGCGACCACGACATGATCGAGATCGCCGGCGTCAAGATGGAGTTTTTCTTCAAAAAATAACGCGCGCTGTGCCACAGCGAGTGGCGGTTGAATTCAGCGTCGCGCGATAGTCACACCCGGAAAGCAGGCGTGAAAAAAAATCTCGTGCGCATCGTGGTCGGGCTGTTGATCGTCGCAGCGTTCTTTTTTCATGAACGCGGTGACTACGAAATCCCCCTGGTCCGAAATTTCGAGAACATCGCGTACGACACAAAGCTGCGCTTGACCATGCCCGGCGGCGTCGATCCGAAGGTCGTTATTCTCGATATCGATGAGAAGAGCCTGAAGGAGCGCGAGCACGGCGGCGAAGGACGCTGGCCCTGGCCGCGTGATCGTCTGGCATTGATACTCGACAAGCTTTTCGACAAATACCAGATCGAAGTGTTGGGCTTTGACGTGTTTTTTCCTGAGCGTGACGAGACCTCAGGCGTGCGCGTACTCGAGGGTCTGGCCCGCAACGAGCTTCGCGAGGTGCCGCAGTTCAAGGCCGCATTCGAGAAGATAAAGCCGCAGCTCGAGTACGACGATATTTATGCCCGAAAAATGCAGGGTCGCAAGATCGTGCTTGGCTATTCGTTCCTGGACGACGATCCCGCCAAAAAAGGCATACTGCCTGCACCGGTTTTTGGATTGGAAGCGTTGCGCGGCCATAGCCTGCCACTCTTGTCGCGTCCTGGCTATACCGCGAATCTGGCCGTGCTGCAGCAAAGCGCCGGCAGGGCCGGACATGTCAATCCTGTTCCAGAGGCGGATGGCGTGGTACGCCGGGTGGCCATGTTCGCGCGTCACGGCGACGGGTTCTACGAATCGTTGTCCCTGGCTGTGTTGCGCAGCTACTTGGGCGTGCCGCCGGTAAAACTCGAATTTGCCGACTACGTTCAAGGCAATGCTGAACTTGAGGAACTATCGGTAGGCGGCTTGAAGATTCCGGTAGACAGCAAGGCGCAGGCGCTTATCCCTTATCGGGGGCCGCGCGGGAGTTTTAAGTATATTTCACTCCTGGATGTGATAAACGATCGGGTTGATGTTGCGGAATTGCGCGGAAAGATCGCTCTGGTGGGTACCACCGCGCCGGGGTTGCAGGATATACGGGTGGCGCCGGTGGATGCGGTCTATCCGGGCGTGGAGGCCCATGCAAACCTGATCGCCGGCATGCTGGATGGAACCATCAAGCGCAGGCCGGCTTACGCCGAAGGCGCGCAACTGATGGTGGTTGTCGTTATCGGCATGATGCTGGCTATGCTGTTGCCGTTTCTGTCGATAGTGAAAGCCACTACAGTCACATTGGTGACGCTGGCGGCCACCATCGGCTCGAACGTTTGGTTGTTTGTACAGGGGAATTTCGTTCTGCCCGTTTCGACCAACCTCATTCTCATTTTGACCATTTTCGGCTTCAATACCATCTGGGGATATTTTATAGAAGCCCGCTCGAAAAGATTAATTGAAGGGCTGTTCGGCCAATACGTGCCGCCGGAACTGGTGGACGAAATGGCTGAAAGCCCCGGCAGCTACAGCATGGCGCCGCGCGCGGAGGAGCTCTCGGTTTTATTCTCCGATGTGCGTGGATTTACCACCATTTCCGAGGCGCTTTCCCCCGACGATTTGTCGAGTTACATCAACGACTATCTGACCACCATGAGCAAAGTGATACGCGAAGGGCACCGTGGCACGCTCGACAAGTACATCGGTGATGCGATCATGGCGTTCTGGGGCGCGCCCGTCGCCGACGCCAATCACGCGCAAAATGCTGTGCTCGCAGCGCTGAATATGCAAAAACAGTCGAAGCCGCTCAACGAGAAATTTTTGCAAAAAGGATGGCCCCCTTTCAAGATCGGGGTCGGTGTGAATTCCGGTGTGATGCGCGTGGGCGATATGGGTTCGCAGATACGGCGTGCCTATACCGTGATGGGAGATGCGGTCAATCTGGGTTCGCGGCTCGAAGGCATTACCAAGCAATATGCCGTGGATATCCTGATCGGCGAGCATACCAAGGCGCGGATATCAGACATACTGTGCCGTGAGATTGACCGCGTGCGGGTGAAGGGCAAAGACGAGCCCATTGCGATTTTTCAGCCGCTGGGGCTGGACGGCGAAGTTGCGCAATCGGTGCGCGATCAAATTGACATTTGGAATGAAGCGCTTAGGATGTATCGCGGGCAGGATTGGGATGGCGCAGAGGCGCAGTTGCGCAAGTTAAAGGCGATCGCAGGTGAAGATGGGTTGTATGACATCTACCTTGAACGGGTGGCGGATTTTCGTAAGAATCCACCAGAGAAAAACTGGGACGGCGTTCATACATTCGAGACCAAGTGATGAGGTTACAAGTACTCGGTTGCAGTGGCGGCATCGGCGGAAAGCTCCGCACTACCTCCATGCTGCTTGACGACGATGTGTTAATCGACGCCGGCACCGGTGTCGGTGATCTTTCCATGGAAGCAATGGCAAAGATCGACCATATTTTTGTCACGCACTCACACCTCGATCACGTAACGTCCATTCCGTTTTTAGTGGATACGGTAGGTTGGATGCGCGATAAACCGATTGTGGTGCATGCGCTTGCCGAGACCATAGCCGACCTGAAGGCGCATTTGTTCAATTGGAAACTCTGGCCCGATTTCACGGAAATTCCTACGCCGGAGCGCCCCATGCTGCGGTTTTCGCCAGTGTCGATCGGGCAGGGTGTGGTTCTTGCCGGCAGAACCGTCACACCGATGCCGGCGAATCACGTGGTTCCGGCGGTCGGTTATCGGCTGGATTCGGGTAACGCGAGCCTGGTTTTTACCGGTGATACCACCAGCAATGATGAATTGTGGCAAGAAGTGAACCGGATCGAGAATTTGCGGTATCTTATCGTCGAGACCGCGTTTTCCAATGCGGAACGGGAGTTGGCGATTCGCGCCAAGCATCTTTGCCCCAGCTTGCTGGAAGAGCAGCTCAAGTTGCTCACGCGAAGTGCGGAGATTTTTATCACGCACCTCAAGCCTGGCGAGGGCGACATGATTATGCGCGAAATATCCGAGGGCGCATTGCGATGGAGCCCGAAGATGTTGCAGCACCAGCACATTTTTGAGTTTTGAACGTGACTATTCAGACGTTAGCATCAATAGCGGTGGAGGTACTATGAGCTCAGTGCTCCAGAGTAAACCGGTAGCGCAGGATCCGATGGCCGAAAAGCTGGGGTACCAGCAACGGCTACAGGGTGTTACCAACAAGATTCACGCGTCGAAGAATATCGACGAGATCATCACCGAGCTTTCGGTGGAGCTTTGCGGGCTCTTTTTCGCTGACCGATTGACCATTTATCTGACCAGCGACGACAAGGGATCCATCATCTCGAAGGTCAAGACGGGGCTGCATTCGTTCAAGGATATCAAGCTCCCGATCAACGAGCAGTCGATTGCCGGGTTTGTCGCGACCAACAAGCGCGTGGTCAATATTCGTGATGTGTACGATGAGGCCGAACTCAAAACGCTCAGCCCGCAGCTCAATTTTTTGAAGGCCGTTGATGCCAAGACCGGCTATCGCACCAAACAGTTGCTGGTGGCGCCGATACTGGAAGCCAAATCAAAAGACCTGATCGGCGTCATCCAGATTATCAATACCAAAAGCGGCCAGCCCTTCCCGCAGTATATGGAAGACGGTGTGTTGCATTTGTGCGAGACGTTGTCGATTGCTTTTCGTCAGCGTCAGGGCCCCGGCATGCAGGTGCGGGGCAAGTATGAAGCGCTGGTTACCAACGCGGTCATTTCGGCTGAAGAGCTTGAGCTGGCGCAGCGTTCTGCACGGCGCAAGAATATCGAACTCGAAACGGTGCTGACCGACGAATTCCAGGTAAAGCAACCGGCGCTGGGCGACGCGCTTGCGGCGTTTTTTGGCGTGCCCTATGAGCCGTTCAAGCAGGATCGCATCAAGCCGCCTGACTTGTTGCGCAATATGAGCCGCGATTTCTGTCAGGCGAATCAGTGGATTCCGCTCGAGGAAACCCAGACCGGCATTTTGGTCATGACGCCGGATCCGGAAAAGACGCGCGCGTCGCGCATGGTCAATAACGTCTACCCCAAGAGCAAAATCGTTTACCGGGTGACCACCCAGAAGGAGTTTGTTTCAACGCTCGAGCAGTTGTTTGGCGGCTCCGCGGGACTTGAAGACTCCGGCAACATCGACGACCTTCTCGGTGGTCTCGACGAAGAGGGTGAGGGTGGGGATGCCGGCGACGATATCGCCTCGGCCGCCAGCGACAACGAACTGGTGAAGCTGGTCAACAAAGTCATCATTGACGCCTATCAGCAGGGCGCGTCGGACATACACATCGAGCCTTATCCGGGCAAAGCCAAAACCGAGATCCGCTTCCGCAAGGATGGCTCGCTCTCGCCTTACATTCAGGTGCCCGCGAGTTACCGCAATGCACTGGTGGCGCGCCTGAAAATCATGTGTGATCTTGATATCTCGGAGCGCCGCAAGCCGCAGGACGGCAAGATCAAGTTCAAAAAATTCGGCCCGCTGGACATTGAATTGCGGGTGGCGACCATCCCCACCGCCGGCGGCGTTGAAGACATCGTGATGCGTATTCTCGCCGCGGGTGAGCCGATTCCGCTGGACAAGCTCGGTTTGTCGAAACACAACCAGAAGTTATGCATAGGGGCTATAGAGAAGCCCTATGGCTTGTTCTTTGTTTGCGGACCTACCGGGTCGGGTAAAACAACCACGCTGCATTCGGTGTTGGGCTATCTGAACAAACCGGACACAAAAATCTGGACAGCCGAAGATCCGGTTGAAATTACCCAGAAAGGTTTGCGTCAAGTCCAGATTAACAAAAAAGCAGGACTGGAATTTTCCATTGTGATGAAGGCATTTCTGCGCGCCGATCCCGACATCATCATGGTTGGCGAGATGCGCGATAAAGAAACGGTCTCGACCGGCATCGAGGCGTCGCTGACCGGCCACCTGGTGTTTGCCACGTTGCATACCAACAGCGCGCCGGAATCCATTGTTCGTTTGCTCGACATGGGGATGGATCCGTTTAACTTTGCCGATGCGCTGCTCGGTATTCTGGCGCAGCGTCTTGCCAAGCGTTTGTGCGTCAAGTGCAAGGAGGCGAACGTCGCCACCGATGAGGAAATCCGCCTGCTGGCCGAGGAGTATTCGCAGGAACTCCTGATGACGGAGCCTTGGAAAAAAGACCCGCAGGGCGAGCGAGCCAAGCTACTCGAGTTCTGGGCCAAGGAGTATGGCAACGAGAACGGGAAACTGGTGATCCATGCGGCCAAGGGCTGCGATACCTGCGGCGGATCGGGATACAAAGGCCGTGTCGGTCTGCACGAACTGATGATCGGAACCGACCGCATCAAAAAGAATATTCAGGAGCATGCACGCGTGGCGGAAATGTTTGCCACCGCGCTGGAGGATGGCATGCGCACCCTGAAGCAAGACGGTATCGAGAAAGTTTTAATGGGCATTACCGACATCAAGCAAGTGCGTGCGGTGTGTATTAAATAGTGCACACGGAATTGCCATGAACCAGCGAGCGCCGTTGCCCAACCCAGGCGATTTAACCGACCGCTTCGAGCAACTGCTGGGCATCGGCGTAGCGCTGTCGCGCGAACGCGACATCAACAAACTGCTCGAAGCCATCTTGCTGGCAGCAAAGGATGTCACCAACGCGGACGGCGGCACGCTCTATCGCATGACGGATGACGCGCGCGCGTTGAAATTCGAGATCGTGCGCAACGATACGCTGACCATTGCCATGGGCGGCACCACGGGTGTTGAAATTCCGTTCTATCCGATCCAGTTATACGGTGTGGGTGACGGGAAAAACCTGTCCATGGTGGCGGCTTGGGCGGTGCACAACGACAAATCGGTGAACATCGCGGATGCGTATACCGAAAAAGGTTTCGACTTTACGGGTACCAAGAGTTTTGATAAAAAAACCGGCTACCGCTCGCAGTCGTTCCTGACGGTGCCGATGAAGAACCACGAAAACGAAATCATCGGCGTATTGCAGTTAATCAATGCCAAGGACGACGTTACCAGTGCGGTGCATCCGTTTTCCGATGCAGATCAGCGGCTCGCGGAATCATTGGCGTCGCAGGCGGCGATAGCGCTGACCAATCGGCTGTTGATTAACCACCTTGAAAATTTGTTTGAGTCGTTCATCAGCCTGATCAACACCGCCATCGACGACAAATCGCCCTATACCGGCGGCCATTGCAACCGCGTTCCCGAACTCACCATGATGCTGGCGGATGCGGTGACCAAAACATCGGTGGGCCCGTTCGGCAGTTTCACTATGACTGAGCGCGACCGCTACGAGTTGCGCATCGCCGGCTTGCTGCACGACTGCGGCAAAATCACCACCCCCGTGCATGTGGTGGACAAAGCCACCAAGCTCGAAACCCTGTTTGATCGCGTGGCGCTGGTGGATACCCGGTTTGAAATCGTCAAGCGCGATATGCAGATCGCCGCCTTACGTTCCGGCGCGGGTGATGCCGGTCTCGCCGAAAAGTTTAAAAGCCTGGATGACGATCGCGCCTTCATCCGGCATACCAACGTGGGTGGCGAATTCATGCGCGACGAAGACGTCGAGCGCGTGAAGCAGATCGCAACCCAATACCGCTGGATCGATCCGTCGGGCAAGGAATGCGATTTCCTGTCCGAAGATGAGGTGAAGAACCTGACCATACGCGCCGGCACACTCACCGCCGAAGAACGCAAGGTCATCAACCATCACATAGACCTCACCATTGAAATGCTCGAAGCCCTGCCGTGGCCCAAGCACCTGACCCATGTGCCCGAATACGCCGGCGGCCACCACGAACGCATGGACGGCAAAGGTTATCCGCGCGGCCTCACGCGCGAGCAAATGTCAGTGCAGGCGCGCTGCATGGGTATTGCCGATATTTTCGAGGCGCTGACCGCTAAGGACCGTCCGTATAAGAAGGGAAAGACCCTGACCGAATCGCTCACCATACTCGGCAAAATGAAGCTCGGGCAGCATGTTGATCCTGACCTTTTTGACGTGTTTATGTGGGAAAAAGTGTACGAAACGTATGCCAGGCAGTTCATGTCGCCTGAGCAGATTGATGCGGTTGATCTGGGCAAAATACCGGGTTATGTGCCGCAGCCGGGTGTGTGAGATAGCTAAGAAAGTGACAAAAATTGTCAGTGAATGGCGAAAATCCGCACTTCATTTTTGTTGATCGCTTTGTTGAGGCATTCAACAAGCGGTATTGAAGGGGGAGCTTCGTTATTAAAAGGAGAGGCATCCATTCTGATAGTATGCATAAATCGTAAGTTGTTGTTTTTAAACAATTAATTTAAAATAACAATAGATTCATCGATACTCGGCATAGAAATTGCTCATATTGAACCGGCAAACAAAAGTTTGTTGTTCCCCTGTTCAACACTAACGGAGATTCTTAATGAAACGTATGCAAAAAGGTTTTACCCTTATCGAACTGATGATCGTGGTCGCGATTATCGGTATTCTGGCGGCTATCGCTATTCCGCAGTATCAGGACTACATTACCCGCGCGAAGTGGCAGGATGCTATCTCTACGATAGCTTCCACTAAGCTGCAGACGGCCGAGTGTACCCAGAACAGCGCTGGCGACCCTACGCAATGTGACACTAACGCCAAGCTGAATACGGTGAATGGTGGTACTTTTGTGATGCCGACGATCGCATCGGGCGGCGAGGTCACGATTACCCGCGGCGGGTTCACCGCAGGCACGGCTGGTATTGGCGGAACAGCGGTTTTCGTTCTGACGGGTACTGCGAAACTTGGTTCATGCGTGGTTACCGCGACGGGTACACAGCAGTCTGCAAATGTAGTCTGGGCGTATGTGAACAGCGGAACGGGCTGCAACAAGAGCAAAACCGGTTTGGGTACCTAATCGGTATATTGCTTGCCGTCTTAAGTAAACCCCCGGTGCTCCGGGGGTTTTTTTG
>JAYVQD010000564.1:0-3551 GCA_043777275.1 Nitrosomonadales bacterium | reverse complement strand
GACAAACCCAATCCGTTCGCCCTGAGCTTGTCGAAGGGCAGCAGGGCTTCGACAAGCTCAGCCCGAACGGTGTAATGAAATACGGAAAGATCAATAATCATGTCACATCCATCACACCCCTCACACCTGTCCGGGAGATCAGATCATGAGCGTCATTGCACGTACTGCGGCGCCGCCGTCCACCGTTATCCTGGTGCTTTCCCTGCTGACCAGCTTGATCGCGGGCGCCGCCATGGCCGCTGATACGCCGAAACTGGTGACCGAGGAATTCATGGTGCCCGCGGTGGATCCGGGCATCCAGATTTACGTGCGCAATAAACGTCCCGAGAGCATGCGCAACTTTAGTCCCGACAATATCGTGTTGTTTGTGCATGGCGCGACCACGCCTGCTGAAACCGGATTCGATCTGAAGCTCGATGGCGTGTCGTGGATGGAAACCATTGCCGCCCGCGGCTATGACACCTACTTCGTCAACGTGCGGGGTTACGGCAAATCGACCCGTCCGCCCGAGATGGATCAGCCGCCGCAGAACAACGGCCCGATCGTGCGCACGGATGTTGCCGCCCGCGATGTCGGCGCGGCGGTGGATTTCATCCGCAAGCGGCGTGGCGTGGCGAAGATCAATCTGATCGGCCACTCGTGGGGCACGCGCATCATGTCGATGTATACAATCGGCAACAATGACAAAGTGAATAAGCTGGTGTTGTTTGCGCCGGGCTGGATACGCCAGAGCGCGTCGTTGACCGACCCCGGCGGCAAGCTCGGCGCCTATCGCGTGGTGGATATGGAGGCGGTGAAAAAACGCCGCAACACCGGGCTGCCCGAAGGCATGAAACACAGTGACCTGATGCCCGAAGCGTGGTTCAACACCTGGGCCGAAGCGGCATTCGCCAGCGACCCCTGGGGCAATCAGCAAAACCCCAAAGTGCTGCGCGCGCCTACTGGCTCGCAGGCCGACACGCGCGACTATTGGAGTAACGGCGGGAGCGGCGGCAAAGCGCAATACGATCCGGCGGGCATACGCGTGCCGACGCTGTTGATACTCGCGGAATGGGATGCCGATACGCCGCCGTACATGGCGCAGGCGCTGTTTCCCAAGCTGGTGAATTCACCCAACAAACGGCTGGTGATTATCGGCGAGGGAACGCATATCGTGTTCACCGAGAAAAACCGCATGCATTTGTTCCGGCAAGTGCAGTCGTTTCTCGATGAGAAATTCTAGTCTTTAAAAAAGTGTTTAAAAACAAATACTTACGAAATATATAAAGGAGCGATGATGAGGTACTTCACCTGCTGCGCAGCCGTAATCTTCATCGCGCCAATAGCACTCACGGCACTCACGGCGACCGCACAAGGCTGGCCAGCAAAAACGGTGCGCGTCATCGTGCCCTTCGGTCCCGGCGGCGGCGCGGATCTGACCGCGCGTCCAGTGGCGCAAAAATTATCCGAGGTGCTGGGACAGCAGTTCGTGGTCGACAATCGCGGCGGCGCGGGCGGGGCTATCGGCATGGAGCTGACCGCAAAATCGCCGCCCGACGGCTACACGATCATGAGCGTCTCCGGCAGTTTTTCTGCAACCTCGGCCACGCGCAAGCTGCCCTTCGATCCGTTCGATGCGCTGATTCCGGTGGTCGAACTGGGTTACGCGCCGAATGTGCTGGTGGTGCATCCGGCGCTGCCGGCGAAGAGCACAAAAGAGTTGGTGGCACTGGCGCGCGCCAATCCGGGCACGCTGATCTTTGCTTCCACCGGAGTGGGCGGACTGACGCACATGGCGACAGAACTCTTTGCCATTAAGGCAGGCATCAAGATGATTCACGTGCCTTACAAAAGCACCGGCATCGCAATGCCTGAACTGCTGGCGGGGCAAACGCAGATCATGGTGGCAGGCATGCTGGGCGCGCAGCCTTTTTATACCAGCGGCAGACTGCGCGCGCTGGCCGTGACCACGCCCAAGCGCTGGCCCAGCTTGCCCGACTTGCCGGCGATTGCTGAAACTTTGCCCGGCTACGACAGCGGCACCTACTACGGCATGTTCCTGCCGAAAGGCACGCCGCCGGCCATTGTCACGCGCCTGAATACCGAGGTGAATAAAATATTGCAGGACGGCGGTATCAAAAACACGCTCGAAGCGCAGGGCATGGCGCCAGCCGGTGGCACGCCGGCGGCGTTTGCCGGGCGCGTGAAAAAAGAATACGACGACTGGGTGAAAGTCGTGCGCGAGGCGAAGTTGAAGATTGAGTGAGTACCGGTTTGCCTACTCCGCTCTGATATTCCCCGACTTGATAACCTTGCCGTAGCGTTCAATCTCGCGTCGCAGGTAAGCGGCTAATTCGCCCGGCGTGCTGCCCACGAGTTCGGCGCCTTCGTGGTTTAAGAATTCGCGTATGTCGGGCGCTTTGAGTGCGGCCATGGTTTCAGTATGCAGTTTGCTGATGATTGCGGGCGGCGTGCCGGCGGGCACGAACATCGCGTACCAGTTCGCGGAATCGTATCCGGGATAGATCGAATCCAGCGTCGGTAAATTCGGCGCGGCGGTGGTGCGTTTGGTTGAGGTTACCGCCAGCGCACGCACTTTGCCCGAGCGCACATGCGGCAGCGCGGTCACCGCGCCGCTGAAAGTGAAATCGGTTTCGCCGCCGATCAGCGCGGCGATGGCGGGCGCTCCGCTGCGGTAGGGGATATGCGTGACGTCGATGCCCGCGGCCTGTTTCAACATTTCCAGCGCCAGGTGATTGGCGGAGCCGTTGCCGCTGGATCCGCCATTGAGCTTGCCGGGATTTTTTTTCGCCAGCGCCACGAACTCCTGTGCGGTGCGCGCGGGCACGCTGGGATGCACCATCAAATATTGCGCGGCGAAGGAAATCTGGCTGATCGCCGCGAGGTCCTTGAGTGGATCAAACGGCGCCTTCTTGAACATCACCGTGTTGGTCGCCAGCAGCGCGGTGGCGAACAGTATCGTGTGGCCGTCGGCCGGTGCGCGCACCGCGAGTTCGGTGCCGATCATGCCGGATGCTCCGGGGCGGTTATCAACCACGAACGGCTGGCCCATGCTTTCGGTGAAGCGCTTGCCGATCAGCCGCGCCTGCGTGTCGCTGCCGCCGCCGGGCGCGGTGGGGACGATGATGCGCACGGTTCGGACAGGGTAAGCCTGTCCTGAGCCTGTCGAAGCGGCCTGTCCTGAGCCTGTCGAAGCGGCCTGTCCTGAGCCTGTCGAAGCGCTTTGTGCGGCGGCGGTGGTAGGGGCGCACAGCACCATGAGCGCAATCGGTGCAATGCGCGCGACGGTGATCGCGTGTTTCGATGACATTGTTAGCATAAAAATGTGTTGCCTCCATTGAAACCATCGGGCTGTAGAACGTGAATCGGGTAGGGTGTGCAACGCGCACGCATTACGTTGGTGAACAGTGCGCATTGCGAGACCTACTTTAAGTACATGTTTTTATTTAATATTTGTCTCTATTCAGCCCCTATGAAAATGCTTGAAAATTCGTGTCGCCAAATTGTTTTGGCATTCAGGTTTCATAGGGAAATATGCTTTCGCCCGAAAT
>JAYVQD010000563.1:0-3551 GCA_043777275.1 Nitrosomonadales bacterium | reverse complement strand
AAATCGTCACCTTGAAAGGGCTGGCCCTTAAAGCGGCCCCGGGCAATCACAAAGTTATCTTTGAGAATGACGACATACGGGTTCTTTCGGTGACGGTTGCACCTGGCGAAATCGAGCCGTTTCACAATCATCCTTGGCCATCGGTTATGGTCATCGATCAGCTGACCAAGCTGGCTGACTATGACGCGGCTGGAAAGGAGATCAAGCTACCGCTGCCGGAGAAGTTGGAGTTGCCGGTGATCGCCAAGATGCCGCCGCAGGCTACCCATCGGGTCAAGAATCTCGACACCAAGCCGTTCCACGCAATCCGGATTGAATTTAAGTAGGGCTTTCCAACCGCACCTTGATCGCGCGTCCCTTGCTGCGGCCCCGAAAGGTGTCAGGTCTTGCTTTTTGCCTATTTCAAATGGTAACCTTGCCGGATGACCCGGCCACTGCGACTGGAATTTGAAGGCGCGTTCTACCACGTCACCTCGCGCGGTGACCGGCGCGAGCCGATCTTCGATGATGATGAGGATCGCCGTGAGTGGTTGGCGGTACTTGCCGAGGGGCTGGACCGTTTTCAGGCGACAGTTTATGCCTATTGCCTGATGGGTAATCATTACCACGTGGTGATGCAGACGCACCGGCCCAATCTTTCGCGCCTGATGCGGCACATCAACGGGGTCTACACGCTCCGTTACAACCGGCGTCACGGCAAGGTCGGGCACTTGTTTCAAGGGCGCTTCAAAGCTGTGTTGGTAGATCAGGAATCCTATTTTCTTGAAGTGTACCGATACGTTGACCTGAACCCGGTGCGCGCGCGCATGGTTCAGCGGCCGGGCAACTGGCCCTGGAGCAGCTACCGCGCACACACCGGTGACACGAACCCTCCGTCCTGGCTCGACAGCCGAGCACTGCATAAGCAGCTTGCCCCGCATGCACCGCTGCGCGATGGTGCGGCGCGTTATGCTGAATTCGTGGCGCAGGGCAAAGGCGTCAAGCTCTGGGATGGGGCGCTGCAGGGCCAAATCTATCTGGGTAACGACAAGTTTGTGAAGCGTATGCAGGCGCGCATCAAGAAAGCACCGGGGCCGGAGATTGCGCGCGCCCAACAGCGCCCGGCCGGACGACCGCTGGTCTATTACTTTGCCCAGGCCGAGCGGGACGAGGCCATGCTGCGCGCGTATCGCGAAGGTGGCCACACGCAGACGGCAATCGCCGCGGTCACCGGGCTTTCGGTATCGCGAGTGAGTCGGGTGATTTCACGGCTGCAGGCAAAAGGCAAGACCTTCCGCACTGGCAAGCCAACGCCAAAAGTAACCACTCAAGAGTCAGTATAACTATTTGATATTATGAGACTTTTCAACAAGCCCGGAGCCGCCGAGCTTGCTGCACAACAACGGTTTTCGCTACGCGCCAAAGCCATCACTCAACGTCAGTCCCGTCCAACTGAGTATGTGAGAAAACGTTACTGGCCCGTTGCCCCCGGTGAGCACCATCGGCTGCCAGCCAAGTGGCGCGGCATTCACGTACGAACGCGAGTCGGCATCGAGGATGCCGAAAAATGTTTCCAACAGCAGCCGTCCGCCGACCGGGCCAAGTTGCGTTACCGCGCCCTCCCCCGACAAGAAGAAATCATCGTCGACGTTCGCGCTGTTGTTGCCTTTTGGATCCGCCCACATCTCCACGATTTTGCGCTGCGCTTCACCCAGTATGTAAAGCCACAGCGGCGTATCGCCCTTGAACGCGCGCGGTAAGTCAACAAAAGTAAATGTACCGTCATCGTTTTTTTGACGGATTTTCAAACACTCAGCGGGCACCGGCTTGACACACAGCGCCTCTGCGACACGCTGCCCGCTTGCCAAACCGAACTTGTTGCCGCGGCGCAGGTTCAACAATGACAAGGCTGGCCCTTTACCTTTGGCGCTGGGTATCGGCCTTTTTGTTCCGCCGGCGAAATCGGAAATGCGCGCGGGCAAATCGCCCAGCGGCCCCACCAAGTTGAGGTCAATCTTGTAGGCAAATTGCAGTCGCACCGTGGGGTTTCCTGGCGGGACACCGACAGAGCTTCCCTTATTTTTTTTCGGACACTGTCCCGGTGCGAGATCCTTATTGCCCAAGGCCGGAAAGAAACGCCCCCAATCCTCGATCACGTGACTCGTGGGTAGTGGTTGAAACCCGGTCAAGCTCGAAGCAGCATTCCCGCTGCTGTCAAACACCGCGAGCGCGGTCTCGGGATTCAAACGATATCCGGTTCGTACCATCGAATGCCCGAACCGGTAAGCGGCACCCGCGAACTCCAGCGAAATATTAGTGCGTTTGGCAGGCGGGTAAAGCATGTAGGCGCTGTCGCCACGCGCCTGCCGGTCGGCAACAAAAGCATCGTAGACAGGCGCCTCGATGATGCGCTGCAGATAATCTTCAACCAGCATGCGCTGGTAGGTCCACCGCACCTCGTCGCGCGCTTGGGTAAAGTCGCCTGTATGTTGCTTGGCAACGACCTTGTTGTGAAACTTTAAAAACGCCAGTTGAATTTGCGCGACGATCGAGTTTTCATCGTTACGCTTGTCGCCGATAATCGCACGCCCTTCCGCGTCCGGCTGCTGCTTTACACGAGGTAAATCATCCTTGTCCCCGTCAAACGTTTTTCCAATCCGCAGCGTCGCGCCGTCGTTGTTGTACATATAAGGCTGGTCACTTGGGCCGCCGCCATAAACGCAATCCAAATCCAGGCTCGGCGTACGCAAATTGGTCGGCGCCGCCGGGTCGGCGGGGTCGAGCGACGAGGTGGTATCAAAGGTAATATCGTGATCAACAAACTGGCCAAGATAAGTATAACCGGCAGGAACGAACAAATTTTCCTCGCCATCCGGACCATCCTTTACTTCATCCGGTAAATCCAGCATCTCAGCCGCAGCAAATAAATCGTCGTCATTAAAAGGCGGATGGGCGGGTTCGACCAACCGGACAAAATCCTGCTCACGAATCGAAAGTTGGCCGTGCGGTGAATCAGACTTGATTTTCATGCGATCTCCTTGCGCTATCAGGATTGTTGCTGGAACTGCGATGAAGGAAACGAGTTTTGACCGCGCCCAGTGCGCCGACACTTGAATGTCAAACAACAGCCTACGTCACGACTGCGGGCTACGGCTCCGCGTTAACACTTATGAATCGACCGCAAACGCCATAACATCGCACGGCCGGTCACGTCTCCCGCGATTATATTAACTTGTTTGAATCCCGCCAGTGGGTAAATATTTCACGAAACAATTATGAAATATTTACATTTACAAAGGCAGTTTTTGGTGGGCGTTGCGGCAAGGCGTCTTGAACACGGAAAGGCCATCGAAACCGGAAATCACCGGCTTTGGGGAGGAATCACAAAATAACCATTTGATTTTATGTAATCGTTCACCCCGCTACAGGGGGTAGCAATGAAGGCATAGTACTGTTACCAATGTGAGCGCGTACGGCGCGGGTCAGAAATTCAAGAACATTGCGGCCCTGAAGTTTACAGCTGCCGACTGTGGTCATCATGCGCTCCATATACACGGAGCCACGCTTGGACT
>JAYVQD010000562.1:0-3556 GCA_043777275.1 Nitrosomonadales bacterium | reverse complement strand
TCGTTGCACCCACCGGTTCCGCGGGGCTGGCGTGGCACGAGGGTGAAATCGCCATCGCCCGCGCGGCCAGGACGCACGGCGTGCCGTTCACACTGGCGTTAGGCTCGATGACCAAACTTGAACGCGTCGCCGCTGAAGCCGGCGGCACCGGTAGTACGTTGTGGTTCCAGTTTTACATGTGGCCGGATCGCAAGCTGTCGCATCGCGTGATCGCGCGCGCCAAAGATGCCGGATTCGAAGCGCTGGTGTTCACCGTGGATACGCCCGTGGCGCCGGGGCGCGAATACAATCTGAAAAACGGCATGACGATCCCGTTCAAATTCACCCGCCGCAATACGGTTGATGTGCTGACGCATCCGCGCTGGCTGGCAGGCGTTTGGCTGCGCTACATGCTCACCAGCGGCACCCCGCGTTATCAGAACTTCCCTGAAGAAACACAAACCAAAATCACCGCGCTGCCGATGGGCCGCTCATCGAATTTTTGCGCCAACATCACCTGGGACGATGTGCGCGAGCTGCGCCGCCTGTGGCCGCACAAGCTGATCGTCAAAGGCATACAGCATCCGGCGGACGCCGTGCTCGCGGCCGATTGCGGCGCGGACGCGGTGGTGATTTCCAACCACGGCGGACGCGTGCTCGACGCCGCACCCGCGCCCATCCTGACGCTGCCGCGCGTGGTGGATGCCGTGGGCAAACGCACCACGGTGATCGTCGATAGCGGCTTTCGCCGCGGCGCTGATGTGATCAAGGCGCTGGCGCTGGGCGCAAACGCCGTGATGCTGGGGCGCGCGCCGCTGCACGGCGTGGCCGCTGCCGGTGAAGCGGGTGCTGCGCGCGCGCTGCAAATTTATCGCGACGAGATCGACCGGGTGCTGGGCCTGGTGGGTTGCACCGCCATCGATCAACTCACCCGCGCGCACGTGGACATGCGCCATGCGTGCTATGTGCGCGGCCACACGCAACCTGCAGGAGACGAAGACCATGCAACGTAGACAAGTAGGCAATACGCCGCTCAGGGTTTCCACCGTCGGTCTGGGCTGCAATAACTTCGGCCTGCGCATCGACACCGAAGCCTCGCGCGTGGTGATACACAAGGCGCTTGATCTGGGCATCACTTTTTTTGACACCGCCGATGTGTATGGCCACCAAGGCGGCTCGGAAACCTGTCTGGGCCAGTTTCTCGGCGCGCGGCGCAAGGACATTGTGATCGCCTCGAAGTTCGGCAACGTGATGGATAAAGCGGGGATCATGAAAGGCGCATCGCGCGCTTACATCATGACCGCCGTCGAAGCGAGCCTGAAGCGGTTAAAAACCGACTGGATCGACATCTACCAGTTGCATCGCTACGACCCCGCCACGCCGCTCGAAGAAACCATGGGCGCGCTGGACGATCTGATTAAGCAAGGCAAGATTCGCTACGCCGGCGTGTCCACCATCCCCGCATGGCGGCTGGTGGATATGCAGTGGACCGCAAAGCATCACGGCTACCACGGGCTGACCACCTGCGAAGTCGAATACAGCCTGCTCGCGCGCGACCCCGAACGCGAGTTGATACCCGCAATGCGGGCGCACCACATGGGACTGCTGCCGTACTACCCGCTCGCCAGCGGCTTTCTCACCGGCAAATACAAACGCAACGCACCCAAGCCCGAAGGCGCGCGCTTAACCCAAACCCAACGCTATGAAGACATGTTCATGACCGATGCCAACTGGACGCGCATCGAAAAGCTCGAAGCGTTCTGCCAACAACGCAGTCGCACACTGCTGGAGCTCGCCTTCAGTTGGCTCGCCGCGCAGCCGGTGGTCGCGTGCGTCATTGCAGGGGCGACGCTGCCGGCGCAACTGGAAGCCAACGTGAAAGCCGCCGGTTGGGCGCTCACGCCGGATGATTTGGCGGAAATCGATAACATCACAAACCATGCGAAAGTAACGGGAGATTGAGTTGAAAAATACACCACACATCATCGCAGTCGCAGCTTTGCTGACCAGTGCGCTTCCCATCGTTGGCGCAGTACAGGCACAGACCTACCCCAACCGCCCGATACGCGCCGTGGTGCCGCTCGCACCCGGCGGCGGTACCGACACCGTGGGCCGCCTGGTCGCAGCCAAGCTCGGCGAAGGGCTCGGTCAGCAGATCGTGGTGGATAATCGCGGCGGCGCCGGCGGCACGCTGGGCACCGACTTGGTGGCCAAATCCACGCCGGACGGCTACACCATCCTCGTCGGCTCCATCACCACCAACGCGGTCAACTCGGTACTCTACAAGAAACTCCCCTACGACCACATCCGCGATTTCGCGCCAATATCGATGATAGGCACCATACCCAACGCGCTGGTGGTGCATAACAGCGTGTCCGCCAAAAGTTTTCAGGAATTTATCGCGTTTGCCAAAAGCAACCCCGGCAAAATCAACTACGGCTCGGCCGGCATCGGCAGTGCGCCGCATTTGTCGATGGAGTTAATCAAAAGCATGGCTGGAATCAACATGGTGCATGTGCCGTACAAAGGCGCGGGCGCAGCACTCGCCGACGTGCTGGGCGGGCAACTGCAGGCGCTGTGCTCCAGCCTGGCCGGGCTGTTACCGCACATCAAATCGGGCCGCGTGCGCGCGCTGGGGGTGACGACTTCCAAGCGCAATCCGCAACTACCGGATGTGCCGACCATCGCCGAAGCGGGAATTCCGGGCTACGAAGTGGTGATCTGGTACGCGCTGTTCGCCCCGGCAAAAACACCCAAACCGATACTGGCGAAACTCAACGCCGAAACCGTCAAGGCATTGAACAGTTCAGATTTGAAAGAACGCCTGACACTGCAAGGCCTGGATGTCACCGCCTCGACCCCGGACGAACTGGGGGCGTTCGTGAAATCCGAAACAACGAAGTGGGCAAAAGTGGTGAAGGACTCCGGCGCGCAGTTGGAGTAGTTTTGAGTGCAGGGATGAAGGCGGAAGGATGAAGGATGAAAAAGGTCAAGGGCAAACCGTTGGTCTGCTTGTTTTCATCCTTCATCCTTCCGCCTTCATCCTTGCACCGTCATCCTTGCACCGTCATCCTTGCCCTACGCCGGTTTGCGTTTCAACAAAAACGCCTGCACCGCATCCTGCACCATTTCTCCGCGCTGATTAAACACCTGCAACTGGCGCTTCATGATGCCGCGATCGGCGCGCGAGGATTCACGCTTTTCCAATACTTTTAGTTTCGCGTGTATCGTGTCGCCCGCTTTCACCGGGTGGGTGAATTTCAAACTGTCGAAGCCGAGAAACGCAATCAGCGTGTCGTCGTACAGGTGCAACTGAAAAATCAACCCGGCAGCAATCGCATACACCAGCGGCCCGTGCGCGATGCGCGTACCGAACTGCGTGGTCTTGCAGTATTCCTCGTTGATGTGCAGCGGGTTGTAGTCGCCCGACAGACCCGCGAAGGTTACGATGTCCGCTTCAGTCACGGTGCGCGCCGGGCTTTCAAACTCGGCGCCGATATCCCATTCTTCCCAATACAGTCCGCGCATGGCTTAAACCTGTAAGTATTTGTTTTTAAACAACTATTTAATAACGCCT
>JAYVQD010000561.1:0-14047 GCA_043777275.1 Nitrosomonadales bacterium | reverse complement strand
GTAGTAGTAACAGCGTGCGCGATCAAGTCAGCGCCGAAGAGTGGCAACTACGCTGCGAGCTGGCGGTCGCGCATCGCCTCGTCGCGCATTTTGTGTTTGTGGACATGACCTACAACCACATTTCGGTGCGCGTGCCCAATGAGCCGAACCATTTTCTGGTGAAATGCGAAACCGCTTATATGGAGCAGGTCACCGCGTCGAACTTGGTCAAGTACGATCTGGAGGGAATCAGGTGCTCGCGTCTGAATTCAAAGCCAGCGCCGCTGCCTACCACGTGCATGCGGCGGTGTTGAAGGCGCGGCCGGATATCGTGTCGGCGGTGCATACACATTCGCCGGCGAACCTCGCCATCTCCGCACAGAAATGCGGGCTGCTGCCAATCACGCAGCAGGCGATGCGTTTTTACAATCGCATCGTGTATTACAAAAACGAATTTGATGACACCACCGCCGAAGGCGCCGCGCATCTGGCCAAAGCGCTCGGCGACCAATGGGTGATGATTCTCGAAAACCACGGCGCGCTGATCTGCGGCAAGTCGTTGCCGGAGGCGTACATCTATCACCATTTTTTTGAGCTCGCGTGCCGCGCGCAGATCGGCGCGATGGCCGGCGGCGGTGAACTGATTATTCCCTCGCGCGAAGTATGCGAAGAACGCGTCGCCAAAGCGGGCCGCATCGGCGTCTACGATGCCCAAAGCCGCGACTGGACTGCCGGCATGGCGTTGGCGGAAAAACTTTTTCCTGAATATAAAAACTGATTAAAATTAATAGGCTGCGAAATGTCGAACTTTAAACTTTTGAACTACGCGGACGCCAACGGTGCGCCGCGCGCGGGCATTCTGATCAACGACAACGGCGTGCTGGATCTGCGTGATGCCCTGCCCTACATTCCATGGTCAGCCTCCACGCTCGCGGTGTTGAACGCGTGGGATGAAGCCCTGCCCGCGCTGCACGCGCTGGCCGCGACACCGCGCGGCAAGCAGTTGCCGTTGGCCTCGGTAAAATTAATGGCGCCGATTTATTATCCGCCCGCGATCTACTGCACCGGCGCCAACTACATGGCGCACGCCGAAGAAATGTCCGCCGAAGGCGCGGGCGTGGACAAAGCCACCACGCAACCGTATCTGTTTTTGAAATCCGCGCAGCACTGCATGATCGGGCCCAATGAGGCGATTCATTTACCCAACACCTCGAAGAAAGTCGATTGGGAAGCCGAGTGTGCCGTAGTCATCGGCAAAAAGGGGCGCAACATCAGCGTCGCTGATGCAATGAAACACGTCGCCGGTTACACCATCATGAACGACGTCTCCGCGCGCGATCTGTCACGCCGCCCCGACTGGCCGCGCTGGAACATCGACTGGTTCGGCCACAAAAATTTCGAAACCGCCGCCCCCATGGGCCCGTGGATCACCCCCGCCGATCAAGTGCCCGACATCACCCAATGCCGATTGCAACTGTGGGTGAATCAGGAAAAAATGCAGGACACGCTGGTGGATAAACTGATTTTCAACATCCCGGAACTGATCGAATACCTGAGCCGCCGCATGACGTTATTGCCGGGCGATGTGATTGCCACCGGCACGCCGTCGGGCGTGGGGCGTCCGCGCGGGATTTTCCTGAAGGCGGGGGATAAAGTGCGGGTGGAACTGGATTGTGTGGGCGTGTTGGAGAATCCGGTGGAGCAGGGTGTTTAATACAAAGTGCCCGCGCGTATCCCGTTGACAACATGTAGCCATACGGCTACAGTGGCAGCTTGATTGAAATCCGCAAAACCGAGTTGTTCGTGCAATGGCTCGACCGCCTGCGCGATCTTCAAGCCCGGGCGCGCGTCCAGGCAAGGATCGAACGGCTCGCCGCCGGCAACCCCGGCGATGTCGAACCCGTTGGCGAAGGCGTATCGGAGTTGCGGGTCAATTACGGGCCCGGTTACCGGGTGTATTTCAGGAAGCGCGGACGAGAATTGATTATTCTGCTGGCAGGTGGCGACAAAAGCACCCAGGCCAAGGACATCAAAACCGCGCTACGTCTTGCACGCCATTTATTGGATTAGCCCACATGCGCAAAACCGTTACTACTCGTTATGATGTCGCGGAACATCTGAGAACACCCAAGGAAATGGCCGCCTATCTCGAAGCCTGCCTCGAAGAGGCCGACGGCGACGCAGCGTTTATCGCCAAAGCGCTGGGCGACATTGCGCGCGCAAAAGGCATGAGCCAGGTGGCGAAGGATGCCGGGCTATCGCGCGAAAGTCTTTACAAGGCGCTGTCGGGCGAGCGCAGTCCGGGCTTCGATACCATTCTTAAAGTCATTGGGGCGCTGGGGTTGAAGTTGCATGCTCAAGCGGGGCGCTGATGATGGCGCACAGCAATGGTAGAGTGGGCAAAGCGTAGCGTGCCCACGAACCGCACGCAACAAACCGCTGCGCTGGTAAATTTTTTCTAAGGCGGGATGTCCTTCATTTTTCATCAGCGGTTATCCACGTGCGCACGAAGAGCGTACCCTCCCTACGTTCATTGCATGCGCTTGTGGTGGGCTTCACCCTTCCTGCGCAGCGTCGGCAGGAGGGGTGAAACCCATCACAAAGCAAGGTAGCAACTCCGCGCACAATCCTGAACCACTTTTCGTTACACCGCACACCGTAACCCCATGGACGAATTCGAGTTCTTCCTAGACAAAGCGTGGTCTGACGGCCTGCCCGTCGTCACACCCACCGAGGCTCGCGTGGCACGCATGCTCACCGGCACCACACGCGACCCCGATGAATTGATCGGCCACATTCCGCCGGCGATGGAGCCCGTCACGGTGCGCACGGTGGCGATCCACGCGCTGATGGCGGGCTGCAAACCCGAGTATCTGCCGGTGGTGTTGGGCGCGCTCAAACTGATGCTGCGCGAAGCATTCAACATGAACGGTGTGCAGGGCACCATGCATGGCGCGGCGCCGCTGATGATCGTCAGCGGCCCTTACGCGCAGAAAATCGGCCTGCACGGCGGCAACGGCTGCTTCGGCCCCGGCTTTCGCGCCAATGCGACGATAGGCCGCGCGATACGCCTGATGATGATGAATCTCGGCGGCGGCATTGCGGGGGTGGCATCGGCCACGATATTCGCCACACCGCTGCGTTACACCGCGTGTGTTACCGAGAATATTGAGCGCAGCCCGTGGGAATCTTTATCGGTGTCCAAAGGCTACGCGCCCACTGACAACGTGATTACCTGCGCGATGGTGGAAAGCCCGCGCCAGACGTTTGACGATGTCAGCACCGAACCTGAACGTCTGCTCACCGGCATCGCGGATTCGATGGCGGCGATGGGTTCGTGGAATATGCACGCGCGCTCGGACATGGTGGTGGCGATGGGGCCGCAGCATGCGGCGATCTGCGCCAAGGCGGGCATGAGCCGCGCGGATGTGCATGCGTGGCTGGTGCAACACGCGGGACGCCGCGTGCGCGACCTCAAGGGCGGCGGCAACTTTCGCCCGGAACGGGTACGCGCGATGGCGCCGTTCATGCAACTTGATCCCGATGACGATGATTGTTTTATTCCGGCGATCAAAGAGGCGGACGATTTGCAGTTGATCGTGGCCGGTGGCTGGGGGCCTTGCACTGCCGTGTGCCACGGCTGGAGCGGCGGCAGCAAGGCGGTGCATGGCCGTTACGATGCGCCCGCTGAAAATTCGTAAGTATTTGTTTTTATTGATTATTTTTACATGCCCGCCGTAGACGAATTTGAGTTCTTTCTCGACAAGGAATGGTCTGACGGCCTGCCGGTGGTTACGCCCACCGAAGCGCGTGTCGCGCACATGCTCACCGGCACCACGCGTGACGCCGATGAACTGATCGGCCTTATTCCGCCCGCGATGGAACCCGCCACCGTGCGCACGGTGGCGATACATGCCCTCATGGCGGGCTGCAAACCGGAATACCTGCCGGTTGTTCTCGGCGGCCTCACGTTGATGTTGCAAGAAGAATTTAATCTGAACGGTGTGCAAGGCACCATGCACGGCGTCGCACCGTTGATGATCGTCAACGGGCCATACGCCAAACAAATCGGCATCAATGGCAGCAATGGCTGCTTCGGCCCCGGCTTCCGCGCCAACGCGTCGATTGGGCGCACGATACGCCTGATGCTGCTCAACCTCGGCGGCGGCATTGCCGGGCTGGCATCGGCAACCGTATTTGCCACGCCGCTGCGCTATACCGCCTGCATCACGGAAAACACCGAACGCAGCCCGTGGGAAACCCTCGCCGCCGCGCGCGGCCACGGCTCGGCCGAAAACACCATCACCTGCGCCATGGTGGAAAGCCCGCGCCTGTGCTACGACGATGCGAGTCAGGAGCCGGAACGCTTGCTCACCGGCCTCGCCGATTCGATGAGCGCGATATGTTCGTGGAACCAGCATGTGCGCTCCGATATGGTGGTGGCGATGGGGCCGGAACACGCGACCATCTGCTCACGCGCCGGCATGACGCGCGCCGATGTACACGCCTGGCTCATTCAAAACGCGGGCCGCCCGGTGCGTGACTTAAAACGCGGCGGCAACTGGCGGCCCGAGCGGGCGCGCGCGCTGAATATCGACCCGGACGACGATGAACGCTTCGTGCCGGTCATCAAGGATGCGCGCGATCTGCATTTGATCGTCGCCGGCGGCTGGGGACCGCTCACCGCTATCTGCCACGGCTGGGGCGGCGGCAGCCGCGCGGTGCATGGCACTTACGCGCTATCATAGGTACATAGGCACAGCAGACTCACTTGAGTGACACCATGACCGCTACACAAGCACTCGGCTTTATCGACCCCACCGCCGGCACGGGCCGCAAACGCATACCGCTGGCACCCCGCCCCGCTGATCTCGCGGGCAAGGTGGTGGGCCTGCTCGACAACACCAAGGAACAGGGCAGCCTGATTCTTGAAACACTGGGCGCTGCGTTGATTGCGCAATATGGCGTTGCGCGCGTGGTGGTGCGGCGCAAAGAGCATTATTCCAAGCCCGCCACCGATGCGCTGATCGACGACATGGCAAAGGAGGTTGATGTCGCCATCGCCGCACTCGGCGGATGAGGCTCTTGCACGTTGTGCAGTGTGCACGACGCCATCGAGTTCGAAAAACGCGGCATACCCGCGGCGGTGATTATCACGCAGGCGTTTCGCAACGCCGCGTTGTTCCAGTTCAAAAGCAAGGGCATGGAAGGCCATGCTTATATCGAAATGCCGCATCCGGTGAGCAATTTGTCGCCGGATGAAATGCGTTTATTGACGCTGCAATTCGTTGATCCGCTGGCGCGGCAGCTCAAAGAATAATTTTTCAATCCAACCAGGGGATTTCACCATGACCACCCACAATAAAGTCGCCGTCATCACCGGCGGCGGCACCGGCATCGGCAAGGCCACCGCGCTGGCGTTTATCAAGGATGGCTACCGCGTGGTAATCACCGGCCGGCGCGCCGAGCCGCTGGATGAGACCATCAAAGCCGCCGGCGTGGACAGTTCACGCATGATCGGCGTGCCCACCGATGTGGGCAGCCCCGACGCGGTGAAAGCGTTGTTCGCCAAAACCAAAGCAGCGTTCGGCCGTATTGATGTGCTGTTTAACAACGCAGGGCAAAACGCGCCGGGCGTGGCGTTTGAAGATTTGCCGTGGGAAAAATGGAAATCCGTGGTGGATACCAACTTGAACGGCATGTTTTTGTGCGCGCAAGAAGCGTTCAAGATGATGAAAGATCAAGACCCGCGCGGCGGGCGCATTATCAACAACGGCTCCATCTCCGCGCATGCGCCGCGACCGGATTCCGCGCCCTACACCTCGACCAAACACGCGGTATCGGGACTCACGCGCACGATTTCGCTCGATGGCCGTAAATACGACATCGCTTGCTGCCAGGTGGACGTGGGCAACGCCATGTCGGAGCTCGCCGCACGCATGGCCAAAGGCGTCAAACAAGCGAATGGCACGATCGCGCCGGAGCCGATGATTACCACCGATGACGTGGCGCGCTCGGTGCTGTTCATGGCCAGCCAGCCGCCCGAAGTAAACATCTATCACTTGATGGTGATGGCTACCAAGATGCCTTACGCAGGACGGGGTTAGTCCTGCGTCGTAATGCCGCAGGGCGGGGCTAATTGCTAGTTGCAGGTTGCAACGATGGGGTGGTTGGGCTTACCAGCCCAACCTACAGTACTAACCTGCGATTATCACGCTCACTTCATCGCCTGCATGTCCCGCATCAGCAATCCGGCCAGCCCCAAGTGCCGCTCGAATTCCTCGATCGGTGTATACAAATTCATGCGTATCGCCAGCTTCGGGTCGGCGGGATGCGGCCGGAACAGAATCACCGACGAATACGGGCCGTCTTCGCCCTCGTTGATATTGGTTTCACGCATGCCGAAGGTGCCATCGGCCAGCCGGATCAGCCGCGCCTGATAACGCGGGTCTTTTTTGGCGCGCGCCTCGGCGGTTTGGCGCGCGAGATTCCACACCTTCGCGCGCACGTCGTCCCAATCCGTAAACCCGTCCAGCGGCAGCGCATGAAACGTAATGCCGAAGTTGCCGGCTGGGGTAAACAGCCGCGTGCGCTTGCCGTCGTCAAACCCACGCCATCCGAACGGCACGGTCAGCAGCACCTTGGTCGAAGGCGACGCTACCTGCACGTGGCGCTCCAGCACGCGCTGCACACGCACCGGCGCACCGAACCCCTTATCGAGCAGCCCCTTATTTTCGGCGCTGTCCGGGGCAAAGCTCGCGCTGTCGGCGGTTAGCGCAAACGTCGCATACGTCGCGGCGGGCAGCGATGTTTCCATGGTGATGAAATCCGACTGTGCGTGCGCCGGCGCCAGCCGCGCCAACGCCAACCCCATGGCCACCCACAACACGAACCACAGCGTAAACCACGGTGAAAACCTTTCACATCCCCGCATCATCCAGACCCTGTGGTTGCTTTGAAAACAGACGGCAGCTTAGACGCGGCGCAGGCGTGATGCAAGTTATCCGCTAGAATGCGCGGTCATTCGACGGTGCAAGGGAACTTTCATGAAAATCTGTATCTTTGGCGCGGGTGCGCTCGGTGGTCATCTGGCGGCGCAACTCATCGCCGCAAAAAATTGCGAACTCTCACTGGTGGCCCGTGGCGCGCATCTCGCCGCAATCCGCGAACGCGGTCTCACGCTTAAAGTCGGCGGGCGTGAGCTGGGCGGTAACCCTTTCGCCGCCACCGATGATTCATCGACGCTGCCGCCGCAGGATATCGTGTTTGTTGCGTTAAAAGCACAGACCCTGCCCGCCGCCGCCGCGGCCATCGGCAAACTCGTCAAGCCCGACGGCTGCGCGGTGTTTCTGATGAACGGGATTCCGTGGTGGTTCAATCATGCGTTGACGGGCAACCAGGGCACGCTGCCGCTGCTCGATCCCGATGGCGCGCTGTGGCGCGAAGTGCGGCCCGAGCGCACGGTCGGCTCCGTAGTGTACTCGCCCAACGAAGTCGTCGCACCCGGCATGATTGTCAATTCCAATCAGAACCGCTGGGTGTTTGGCGAACCCGATCTCACCAATAGCGCGCGGCTAAAGACCATCGTCGATCTGGTCAAAGGCACGGGCATCGATACCGAAGTCAGCCCCGATATCCGTCGCGAGCTGTTCAAAAAACTTGCCAACAACGCCTCGAACAACACCCTGTGTTCGTTGACACGTCTGGATTCAACGGGCGTCTCTGAAAACGATGGCATCGTAGGCCTGTCGATAAGCATCATCAGCGAAACCCTGGCCGTCGCCGCCAAACTGGGCTGGGATCTGCGCAAGGAAGTGAACCCCGAACAGGTGGCAACGCGCGGGCGCGGCAAACCCGGCGCGAAGCCTTCCACCTTTCAGGATGTGCTGGCCGGCAAATCGCTGGAGATCGACGGGTTGCTCGGTCAAACACAAATGTTTGCGCGCGAACACGGCATTGCCACGCCGGTGATTGATGTGTGTTTGCCGCTGCTGCGCGGGCTGGATGCGTCGCTGCGGGTGAAGTAGTTTTTCGCGCGCGCGGCAAGGTAACCGCGTGCGCTGTGCGCACCCTACGTCCGCTACGCCCATTGTGGTGTCACGTACAGCGCGGGCAAAGCATTCATTTCAATCTCACAGCCCCACAGTTTCGCGGCCACGGATTGCACATGACTGAGTTGCCCGCTGGTCCAAAACTGTTCAGCGCCCGCGTTGACGTTATGCGATAACAATGCGCCGCTTTCCAGACGGCGGCGCAACTCGCGCGCCACAGCAGTGGCGGGGTCTACCACCTGCACCCGCGGCCCTGCCACGGCTTGAATCGCCGCGCGCAAAAACGGATAGTGCGTGCAGCCCAGCACCAACGTGTCCATGCCGCGTTGAAGTAGCGGCACGACGTAGCGTGCAATCAACGCTTCTACGGCGGGGCCGCTCAGTTCAGCACTTTCGACCAGCGCGACCCATTCCGGGCAAGGCTGTGAAATGATTTCGATATCGCGCGCGAATCTTTCGGTTAAGAGCGCGTAGCTATCGCTCGCCAGCGTTTGCGTCGTTGCCAGTATGCCGATTACGCCCGACCGGGTTAGCGCAGCGGCGGGCTTCACCGCTGGCTCCATCGCCACAATCGCAATAGCGAAGCGCGACCGCAACGTTTGAACCGCCACCGCAGATGCAGTGTTGCACGCCACCACTACCGCCTTCACGTTCTTGCTTAGGAGAAATTCAACCATCGCTTGCGCGCGTGCGGCGATAAACGCATTGGGCCGATCACCATAAGGTGCGGCACCCGAGTCCGCGACGTAAAGCAAATTTTCGTTGGGCAGCGCGCGACGTATCTCACGCAGCACCGACAGCCCGCCGACGCCGGAATCGAAGATGCCGATAGAGGCGTCGCTCATTGTCCGATTAACCGGAAATGATGCGGAAAATCTATACACCTAATAAGCATTTGGTTTTATTATGTTTATTTAAAAATGCGTACTTTGTGCCGCGAGGACATTCATCCGTTGCACACCGACACTTCAATTTTTCTCAACTCAAAGCAATCGCAGTGAACAAAGCAGACTGCGGCGAGTCCTATTTCATGTCCGCACAGCAGCCCCGTATGACGGGGCACGCGGCTGCTGACGTCACGAAATCCCGTTAATCGACGCAAAGGTATCCCCATGATAACAACACAAACCCTGAAGATGAGTGTCATTGCCACGGCATTGCTGCTGGGTCTCGGTGGTTGCAGTTCGATGTCAACGCGCGACAAAAATACCGCCATCGGCGCGGGTATCGGTGCAGTCGGCGGCGCCATACTCACGGGCGGCAGCACCATCGGGACCGTTGGCGGCGCGGCGGTCGGCGGCGTTATCGGCAATCAGGTGGGCAGGGATCGCAAGTAACGATGGCACTATTCGCGTGAGAATTTTTTGCGGTAATTCTTGCGAGGCACAAGCATCAACGCATAGCGTCTCACGGTACGCGCCCGAAGCAGGCGCCCAACCAATGCCGATCAGCATGGATTGAAATCGCACCCGCCCGGATGAAACCCCATCCGGACTGGTTGGTTGCTATCGATTCAGCGCAGCGGCGGCGGTGCAGTCGCCGCCAACGACGGACGCGCGGCGATGCGGTCAAACCACTCGCATAATTCAGGATGCCCCGGCCGCCAATGCAAATCAGGATTGCGCGCGTCCATACCCAGCGCACAGGCCAGCGTAATTTGTGCCATGTTGAGTGTGCCGTGCATCCACGGATGATCGATTTCTTTTTCCCAAACATCGGCCATGCGCGCAGCGCGCGCGGCTTCGTGTTTGAGGGTCGTGGGTGAGCGCTCTTTTTCAGGACGACCGTTCTCACGGCTCCACACTGCGAGACCATCCATCAGGCTGCGCGCCAGCGCTTCGAGCCGGCGCGCCTCCCAGCCTGGTTCGCCCGTGGGCAAATTGAGCATCGGCTTGCCGTCGAGTTGATCGAGGTAAGCGACGATTAACTGCGATTCCTCCAACGCGGGACCATCGCCTCGAATGAGATAAGGCACGCGCCCTGACGGATTGATTTGGTAGTACGGGCTATCTGCTATGCGCGTTTTGGCGTAGATGATTTCTACGCGGCTCTCCAGCGCTTTTTCAATAATCACCACGCGCACGATGCGGGCGTAGGGGGAACCTTCGGTGATGTAGAGTTTCATGGTTTATCGGGGTGACGCGCCAAATCTACAGTTACCGAGGAACGCAGCGGCGAGGGTATCGCAAGCGGGCGAAGCACGATTGCGACGGTCTGCGGGATTTGGATGTTAGGCATCTGCTTTAGACCTCAATGTAACTGGGCGATGGCGTTCCTAAATCCTTGTGCAGCTTTTGAACTAAGCTCTTCGCTACTGAGCACGCCCAGCCATGTTTTATTGTAGCGAGCTCGCCTGGCGCAGGCACAGGACGGAATTTCTCCGGCAAATCATCAGTCGAAGGACGGCTCGCGCGGGCGTGGAGAAGACCGTTTCTGAGCTCCACGAGAAGACCAAGTTCGGAAAAATCGAGTTTCGGTGCTGTCGAAATAATACTGTCTAAGTGAAGCTCGCCGGGAACCTTTTTCCACTTATCCTGAAGTGAACGCTGGTACCTCTCCGCCCGCATACTTTTCACAGGAAGAAAATACTCATTGATTCGGTCTAGTCCACATATGAGTCGAGCCCATTCGAAGATGTAGGACTCAAGAAAGCTCGCTGCGAAAATGATTTCGCGCCTTGTCGAATTTTCCCCATCCGCTTTCGCGGCTTCGTTCGCAGCGTCTCGATACCAATGTTCAGAAAAATTCGCAGATACCCATGTAGTAGGGGCGTGCGCGGTTTGGGTGACGCTTGCGACAGGAATGGAAACTATCGTGTCTTTCTTTTCCATGCTCCGCTCTCCATCCAGCTACCTAACTTTGATATATTGCAATATCGTGGACGCTGTGGGATTGCACCCTACAACACTACGCCGCGCGCGAAGCCCTCACACGCGGACGCCCAGAACGTCGTGCCGCACTCGTAGCAGAGCGCGCAACCCCAACCAGCAAATCCAGCGCCGCATTGACCGCTTTATTGGTGGGAAATATTTTCGCCAACTCCGGCCTCAGCAGCACCAGGTTGTTGCCCTTCTTGAATTCAGCATAATGCTTACCGCGCACGCCTTTGCCAGGTTCATCGCGGCGATACTCGGTCCGCAGTTGTTCAATTTTCTTCATGGCTTTTCCTTTCATGTGCTCATCACTCACCGCGACACCCGGTTATCCGAAAAGTCTCCTCTGCGGCTGAACATCGAATTCAATCTCCGGCCAATGTTCCACGAATGAAGTAGCAGAAATACGCGCGAGTTCACTCGGCTCGATCTTGTTTAATCCCCCCCCATACACGCGTCCCTCGCCGCGTAGCTCGTGGCCCGTGACTTGGCCGAGCAAGGCATGTACGGTTTCGGCGCGATCAGGGTGCTGGCGCAACATCGCCGCCATTCGATTTTTCGGATAGAGCATCAGATAAAGATTGGTTGCTATCGCCTTCGAGCGATTCCAGATAAAACGAAATGGCTGTTTGTCGTCGGCGCCTCGCCCCATGTACGTGCAAAGGAACGGGGCAGGATCTCGCCGTTCCTGCTTGTACCACGGAGTACGCTTACCAATGAGATAGCCATCCATGATGCCTAGCGACTTGGCCGTTTGCAGGTATTCCCGGAGGGACGGATATGTTTCCTCAACCATCGATTCCGGCAAATCGCAGTCAATAACACACAGTTGACGATCAAGCACGGGATAGCCATCACTATCCGCTTCGACAATCGTGGTCTTGAGTTGCCGCGGGCTGGGCAAGATAGGACGAAGAAACTTGTCCGGAAGTCCTCGCGCCTTAGCATCGGCGCGATCCAGTATGAAAAATTTATTGCAGCCGGTGGCGATACCTCGCTGGACGCGGAAGAAATCACCCATCGTCGGGCCGGTTCCATCGCCAAGCGTGTGCCGGTCGTTCTTGGCGTGACTCGGGTACACCGTCCACTTGCGAGACTCACGCAGATGAAGACGCGGAACAAGTTCACAAGCGTGCGGTTCGGCCAGCGTGCCGCCAAAGGTGAACTCGACGGCATGGCTGGCGGCAGGCTGTGTTTTGCGAAACACCAGCACCACGGACGACACCAAGGCGTCGCCGAATTGAACTTCGTCCGGATCAAATCGGTGCGCGCGAATAAGCGTTACTCGATCGGCGAGAAATCCCTTTAGCGCCGCGCCGTAGTTCACATCCATGAACTCCGAGGGAATGAGCCACGCGGCGATGCCGCCTTCTTCCATCCACGCCGTCGCGAGCAACAAAAAATAAACGTACAAACCCGCAAGGCCATTGACTTCAACGCCGGCCATTCCAAAAGTCAGCGCTTGCAGACGCGCTTTGTCCTGACGGCTCAAGTGGTGGTGCCGGACGTAAGGCGGATTCGCCAGAATAAGGTTGGGCGCGGACGGACATGCGCCAGTGGCGATAACTTGCGTGAAATCGCCCTGCACCACATCCAACCCGGCGTGGGCCCACAACGAGCGCGCAGCCTCGGCAAACGCAGGATCGAGTTCCACGCCAACCGCGCTGTTGATACGCCGTGGTCCGAAGATAGCGAGCGCCGCTGAAAAGAAGCTGCCCGAACCTACGGCAGGGTCAGCGAAGCGAATGGCGCCTTGCGAAGGGTCAAGGGCTGATTCAACGTAGCGCGCGATATCAACCGCGAGCGCATTGGGCGTTGCGAACTGGCCTAGTCGATTGCGTTCCGCCGCGGATTTTCCAGTGTCGATGTCCGCTTGCATGGCCAAGCGCCGGGACTCGATTACGCTGTTTTCGTAAACAATCATGCGAGTCACAGCCCTAGTTTCACGAGATCGTCGATACGGTGCTCCCACACCCAATCGATTCCCTCGGCGGCTTCGTAGCCCAGGTAGTCGCTGCCAAAGTAGCCGCACAAGAACAACACGAACGGCACGGTCTCGCCGTAAGTAGCTTGAAGCTGGTGAATCTTGGTGGCTTCTTCCTTGCGCCGCTTGTTGGTATTGGTGAAATCGCCCGCCGACTTCGCCTCAATCAGAACTGGCAGCCGATCCTTGCGGCGCTTCTTGGGCTGCACCACCACGTCAACCGGAATATTCACCTTCAGCGTCTTGCCGACCGCGAGGTTCATGCGAAACGTGTAGGTGCCGGCCTCCATTTCGGTCAGTGGACTCCCGCTGGGATGGCTTTGCTTGCGATAACTCCGCGCATCAAGCCAATGGCCTACGAGTGCAAGTTGCCGCTGCTCTTGCGCATTGCGGACAATCGGGTTTGCCACGGCACTGCATAAGCGATCTGCTACGATGGTTGATGCTCGGTCACGCTCATGATCGGTAGGATTTTTTGCTGCGTCCAACCAAGGAAAGATGTCACGATCCAAGAGCTTGGAAATGATGCGGCAGAGTTTGGTTAACTCAGCATTTAAATCGACCTCCGCCATCCTCACGGGGAGCTTTCCGTCCTCCATCCGCCCAACGAGGTTCTTGCTCGCATCAGCCAGACCGATCAAGCGATCCACGGCCAGCGGTGGTGCAGTACACATGCGGAGCGTTGACAGCGCACTCGGGTTGTTCTTGAGCGTGGCTGCGTCAATGCTGCGCAGGTCATTGGTAACAAGTAACGCCGCTTTCACATGCCCGGTAGTCTGGACACGAGTCGAGCGAAACGCCTCCGGTGCGAAGCGCATGAACCACTGGTTGAACTGGTCTACAGAAGCCGCAATGTCCTTCTTCCACAGATGCGGCTTATCTGCGTTGATCCGTCTAGCCATCTTGCATCCGTTCGTTTATCAGCGTTGCAGCATACTTGCCAAGGAAAGCCATGTCCATCGGACGCGCTGGCACTTTAGCTAATCCTGACGCTTGCCCTCCACCGTCCATCCACCCCCCAACGCCCGCACCAATTGCGCCGCCGCTGTCAGCCGCCGCCCCAGCAACGACAACTCCGTGCGTTCATTCCCAAGCAGCGTAGTCTGCGCGCTCACCACATTGAGATAGCTGACGATGCCGGCCTTGTACTGGTTGAGCGT